>NZ_RZQY01001400.1:0-405 GCF_003998575.1 Mesorhizobium sp. M7A.F.Ca.CA.001.10.2.1
CGGCGACACCGGCGCCCAGCGTTCCGATACCACGCCGTCTGCGACCCAGGCCGGATCGCGCGGCGCCCGCACCGCCCTGGACAGCAGCTGCCGCACCTTGCCCTGATCGCCGGTCTCGGCCTCCTCGATGTCGGCGAGCAGCAGATAGGCGCCCTCGCGGCGGTCCATCCGGATCGCCGCCTCGGCCTCGCGGCGGGCGGTCGAGAAGTCCTGTGCGTCGAGCGCGGCGCGCGCCACCGTCATCGACGATTCGGCGTGGTTCTTCTTCATTTCCTGCAGCTTCTTCGCCCGGTTGAGGCGGTCGAGCACCGCGTCGCCCGGCCTTGCATGGGTATAAAGCTCGGCGATTTCCGGATGCGGCTCGGCCTTCCAGGCTGCCTCGAGTATCTTCGAGCCCTTGCGCAC
>NZ_RZQY01001401.1:0-405 GCF_003998575.1 Mesorhizobium sp. M7A.F.Ca.CA.001.10.2.1
ATGTAAAATATTTATTAAATGATATAAAGCGAGGATACATAAATGATTTTTAAATAGATATGTATCCAATAATATAAAAAGGGACTATAAGCTATATCTAACTACTTATAGTCCTTCTTCATTAGTATAAATATTAAGAAAAGTGTATATTTTTGTAACCTTCATTTACATTAATAATGTTGTGATAACCTTTATGTTCTAAAATACCAATAGCTATCGAACTTCTAATGCCAGACTGACAATGTACATAAATAACATCGTTTTTATTGAAAGGTAAATCTGTTTCTAAAAGTTTGCTGTGTGGTACATGAACCGCTTGAGATAAGTGGCCATTATTCCATTCATTATCATTACGTACATCTAATATATGTGATTCGTTACCTGTAATGTCTTCACTATGAATGG
>NZ_RZQY01001402.1:0-404 GCF_003998575.1 Mesorhizobium sp. M7A.F.Ca.CA.001.10.2.1
GGTGTAGACGCTAATGACTATGCTAAAGACGTTTACGAGTATTATAAAAATAAATTTGGGCGAGAATCTTATGATGATAAAGGAAGTACTATCGATTCACTGACACATGTTAACCAATTTGAAAATGAAGATAATCGAAATAATGCTGCATGGATTGGAGACAAAATGATTTATGGTGATGGCGATAATGAAAATTATTTACCATTCTCTGGTGCTAAAGATGTTGTAGCACATGAAATTACACATGGAATCACTCAAGAAACAGCGGATTTAGTATATGAAAATCAACCGGGAGCCTTAAATGAAAGTATTTCTGATACCTTTGCATACTTTATTGATAGTGATAACTTTTTAATAGGTGAAGATATATACACACCTAATGTTAAAGGTGATGCACTTAGAAG
>NZ_RZQY01001403.1:0-404 GCF_003998575.1 Mesorhizobium sp. M7A.F.Ca.CA.001.10.2.1
TCGTCATACTGATGATGATAAGCTTTTACAAAGATGCCAACAAAGAACGTAAATTCTTAGGCTTAACATTAACGCCTAATAAACACAGATTAGAAGAGTACGTTAAATATCAACAAGAAGATTATGAATCTGATATTTTAGAAAAACGTGAATCAAGAAGAAACCGTGAAAGAGAAGAATAATTCAATAATTAATTCTTTTAGAAATGAGTGAAGATACTACCGGCTCTATATAGGGCTGGTAGTATTTTTTTATCTATAAAAATGAAAACTAATACTTGCGATTGATAACCATTCTCAATTAATAAAATTTACTTATTGCACTAACGTCTTATGATAAGTTTTGCTTATACTACCTGATTAAAAATGCGAAATGAAAATCGACGTCTTTCTACTCTTATATAG
>NZ_RZQY01001404.1:0-402 GCF_003998575.1 Mesorhizobium sp. M7A.F.Ca.CA.001.10.2.1
ATTTAATTGATTATATTTTACCTATCCCAAATATTTTAATTATTTTAGGCTTGGTTTATTGAATCTTTCAAAACGTTGACTTTATCTAATTTTTCCCAAGGTAATAAAACATCAGTACGTCCGAAATGACCGTACGCAGCAGTTTGTTTATAAATAGGTTGTTTCAACTCTAACATTTTAATAATTCCTGCAGGTCTTAAGTCAAAGTTCTCTCTAACTGCTTCTACTAATTCTGTTTCACTGACTTTACCTGTACCAAATGTATCAATTGAGATTGACACAGGTTCAGCTACACCAATAGCGTATGCAAGTTGTACTTCACATTGTTCAGCTAATTCAGCTGCAACAATATTTTTAGCAACGTATCTTGCTGCGTATGCGGCAGAACGGTCTACTTTAGTT
>NZ_RZQY01001405.1:0-401 GCF_003998575.1 Mesorhizobium sp. M7A.F.Ca.CA.001.10.2.1
ATAGGGTAGAAGGCTACAGCTTCTTCTTCTATACCACATAGTGTTCCACCAAGTACCATTAATATAGAAACAAAGAAGATTAAAAGAAATTCTCTCCCTTTTGTCTTTTGAGTCAACGCGAGAAGTCCGGATTCAAAAGCACCACTCGCTTGAACAACACCAATTAAACCACCTAGTATAAGTATAAAGACCATAATATCAGCAGCTTCAATTGTTCCGTTAACCATGCTACTTGTAATGTCAGTTAATTTAGCAGGATGTTGATCTAAACGTTCATAAGTATTTGGAATAGAAACAGGCTTATTAATCGCACCTGAAGTGAACTGATTAATATCAATTTTGACACCCATTTTGTCTAATTCCTGTTGTGTTGCTTTATGCGTTTCAACTTTACCATGAGG
>NZ_RZQY01001406.1:0-401 GCF_003998575.1 Mesorhizobium sp. M7A.F.Ca.CA.001.10.2.1
ACGCTCGGGCCGGCTCTTCTGGCAGTTGTCGGCGTCGCCGTGCTTGTGGTCGGCCGTGAAGGCATCGGCGGCATGATTCTCACCGGGGCAATTGCCTGGTATGGTTCCATGCGAATGAAAGGCCAGCCGGCCGGCCTTGCCCCGGGCAAACGCTCGACGGTGCGCACGGCGGCATTGGAAATGGAGCTCGATCACGATACCGGCGGCCTCGAAGGACTGGTCCTGGCTGGCCGCCACGAAGGCAAGATGCTTGGCGCGATGGGGCTGGCGGAATTGCAACACCTCTACCGCGAACTCTCCAGCGACCCGGAGAGCCGACAGCTGCTAGAGACGTATCTTGACGGCAGATTTCCCGTCTGGCGCAAAAACGCTGAGACGAACGGTGGCGAAGGGCTGGGTGT
>NZ_RZQY01001407.1:0-400 GCF_003998575.1 Mesorhizobium sp. M7A.F.Ca.CA.001.10.2.1
GGCCACGACATTGCCGGCGCCGCCCATGGTCGAGGTCTCGCCGCGCCCGTGCAGCACCGGTATCGGCGCCTCCGGCGAGATCCGCTCGATGACGCCGTTGACGAAACGATCGAGGATGAAGTCGCCGACCACCAGCACTGTGGCCTGGCCGAACCGCGCAATGGCGCGGTGCAACGGTTCGGGAGAAGGCGGATTGTGCTTGATCATGTCACTGGCAACACAGGGAAAAGGCCGATTTCAATCTCATAAGTGCTCATCAATCGACTGGTCGGATCGTTCATGGCGAAAGCCGATATACCGCAAATTCACGCAGCGCAACGGCAGGGCATGATCCCGGTAGGCTCGGGCGGTCAGCTCTTCTGCAGGGCGACATGGACGCCCAGCCCGACCAGCACAGCCG
>NZ_RZQY01001408.1:0-400 GCF_003998575.1 Mesorhizobium sp. M7A.F.Ca.CA.001.10.2.1
TACTGATTCGGCGCTTTGTAATGACTTTTTATCGCCGCTATTCAATATGACATCAGTTCTTAATAATGAGCGTTTGTAATCAAATACGCCTTTATCGCCCCATGTCACTTGAATTTCATTTAATTTTTGAGTGTTGAACGTAGGGTAACCATTTAAGAATCGTTGATAAGTTAATTCACCACTCATATTATCAGTGCTAAACAATCTATAATCTTCGTCTAAGAAACCACCGTGTCCATTGATAAATTCGAATGTACCACCAATTGTTTCTTCCATATTGGTAGAGCTTTTCTCATCTTCGGACAAGTTTCTATAATGGTATTTCTCACTTTTATCGTTATAGTTAGCAACACCTGTATTATTATTGTACGTCGTCAAGCCACTTTGAGAACTACGGACG
>NZ_RZQY01001409.1:0-399 GCF_003998575.1 Mesorhizobium sp. M7A.F.Ca.CA.001.10.2.1
TCATCATACAGAGGTTTCACTCGATTTGAAAATGGGGTAATCGGTTCTTTCTCAGGTGCAATTAACTTCTGCATACGGCCATCGCGAATCATAAAATTCGTTGCCGATGTATCTTCATCAATTAATAATACTTTAGTACGTGCTTCTAATGCTTCCATCACATTGGTCGCCTGTGACGTACTACCACTTGCATTATCAGTTGAGAATTGACTTATATCTTTTTTACCTGGTAAGTGATCAATAAATGGTTGAATATTCACTTTTTCTACACTTCTACCGTCTTCTGCACGTATTTTCATCGCACTATTATTTGTAATTACATACTCACGACCATCGCCATTGATATGATCATAAACACCTCGTTCGAGTGCTTTTAATAAGGTAGACTTACCATGGTAG
>NZ_RZQY01000140.1:0-11034 GCF_003998575.1 Mesorhizobium sp. M7A.F.Ca.CA.001.10.2.1
GCCTACTGCCTACTGCCTACTGCCTACTGCCTACTGCCTACTGTTAGCCCAAATCACGGAGCACCACTATGACGATCGCCTTCATCGGCCTAGGGAACATGGGCAATCCGATGGCCGCCAACCTGGTCAAGGCGGGGCATGCGGTGAATGGTTTCGACCTTGTGCCGGAGAACCTCAACGTCGCCAAAGAACAAGGCGTGACGATCATGGCGAATGCCTTGGCCGCGGTGAAGGATGCCGACGTGGTGATCACCATGTTGCCTGCGGGCAAGCATGTGCTGTCGGTCTATGAGGACATAGCGCTCAAGGCGAAAAAGGGCGCACTATTCATCGATTCCTCGACCATCGACGTCGAGTCAGCCCGCAAGGCCCATGCCGTCGCCAGGAAGCACGGGCTGTCGTCGATCGATGCACCGGTCTCGGGCGGCACCGGCGGTGCCGCGGCCGGCACGCTGACCTTCATGGCCGGAGGCTCCGATGACGCCTTTGCAACTGCCGAGCCGATCCTGAAGCCGATGGCCGGTCGCATCGTCCATTGCGGCGGCGACGGCGCCGGCCAGGCGGCAAAGATCTGCAACAACATGATCCTCGGCATTTCGATGATCGGTGTCGCCGAAGCCTTCGTGCTGGCGGAAAAGCTCGGCCTGTCACACCAGGCGCTGTTCGACGTCGCCTCGACCTCCTCCGGCCAGTGCTGGTCCTTGACCACCTACTGCCCGGTGCCCGGGCCGGTGCCGACTTCGCCCGCAAACAGGGACTACAACCCAGGATTTGCAGCGGCACTGATGCTGAAAGACCTGAAATTGTCCCAGGAAGCCGCGCATGGTGCGGGTGCTGTAACGCCGCTTGGTGCCGAAGCAGCCCAGCTCTATGCCTTGTTCAACGCCCAGGGACATGGCGGGGTCGATTTCTCCGGCATAATTAATTTTCTCAGGGGTAACCCAGCGTAACCCCCGGATTTTTCCGGTTTCCTTGGGTGGAAAAAGTGCAAATTTAGATTTGCTTAAGCTCTCGATAACTCCGCGGTAACGATGTCCCTATAAAACGGACTGCGAGGCGGACATATCTCATCCGCCCGGCGCTCCGGATCAGGTCTCGCGTACCGGAGCCCGTAAGTTTCGACAAGTGCCATAAGTTTCGCAAAGTGTTTGCGTAGCGAAGCGCCATGCGTATCTGGCAAAGCCGCGTTCCTGATGGAGCGCGGTTTTTGCATTTTGCCCTGCAGCACGTTTTGAGACATCGATAACCCGGAACTGTACTCCGGGATGCCTCACATGCGCCCGCGGGCGCCTTCCGGATCATAGGGCGAGTCGGCGATCACCTTGGCCGCGCGGCGCTCGCCGAGGATGGACACCTCGAGCTCGGTGCCGGGCGACACAAGTGCCAGGGGCAACAGCGCAAGTGCGATGTCGTGACCGAAAGTGTAGGAGTAGCCCGCCGAGGTGATGTGGCCGACGAGCTCGCCTTCGCGGTAAACGCCCTCGAAGGCGAACGCGCTCGCACCATCCGTATCGATCGACAACGTGGCGATCCGGCGTGTCACCTGCTTCTGTTTTGCGACCAGTGCCGCGCGGCCGATGAAGTCCCCTTTGTCGAGGCTGATGAATCGGTCGAGGCCGCTTTCCCAGGCTGACAATTCGGGGTTCATGTCGCGATACATGGCGCGGTAGGATTTATCGAGACGAAGCGATTCCAGCGCTTGAAGTCCGGCCAGCCTCAGCCCGTGTGCCTCTCCCGATGCCAGGAGCGCATCCAGCAAATGCCGCTGATAGCAGAGAGGATGATAGAGTTCCCATCCCAGTTCGCCCGAATAGTTGACGCGCAGGAGCCGTACGTCGCTGGCCATGCCGACGGTGCCGGACTGCACGCTGAACCATGGAAAGGCTTCATTGGAGAGGTCGATCTCCGTCAGCGGCTGCAATATGTCGCGCGCCTTCGGCCCCACCACCGTGAAGCTGCCGCGATCCTCCGTGACGTTGCGCAGATGCACGCTGCCGTCCTTCGGCAACAGCCGGCTGAGATCGTCAAGGTTCCAGCGCTCGGCGCGCGGCGTCGATATGAGATAGAACAGCTCGCTCTGCAGCCGCGCCACCACATATTCGGCCTGCACGCAGCCGGCCGGCGTCAGGTGATGGGCAAGAGCTACGCGACCGGGACGAGGCAGCCTGTTGGCCAGGATTCCGTCGAGCCAGTCCTTGGCGCCCGGCCCGCTAACCTCGAACTTGGTCATGGGAGTCATCTCGACCAGCCCAACGGCCTGGCGGACAGCCTGAACCTCCGCGGCGACGTGGTTCCCTTTGGGGGTCCAGCGCCAGCTGTAGACATTGCGCGCTTCGACACCGGCAGGCGCAAACCAGCTCGGCATCTCCCAGCCGTTCAACACGTCCCACACCGCGCCGAGCTGGCTTAGGCGATCATAGGACGGGGCCGTTTTCTGCGGTCGCGCCGCCGGCATGTCCTGGCCAGGATAGTGCTGTGCGGCGTGGGTGCCCCAGGCTTCCCGGACCTTTGCCCGGGTCCAGTTTTTGTTTGCATAGTGGCCGAACCGACGGGGATCCAGCTCCGTCGTGTCGATGCTGTTGCCGCCCTCCACGATCCGTTCGGAGAGGTAATAGCCAATCGCACCGCCCCAAAGGATGCCTCCCGGCACCCCTTCGGCGAGCCAGACATTCTCCAGACCCCACGCCTGTCCCATCAGCGGCAGTTCATCGGCCGTCATCTGGAAAGGTCCTCGCACATTCCGCTTGATGCCGGCGCGTCCGAGCGCGGGGACCAGTTCGGTCGCACGTTCCCAGTTCCAGGACACGGCATCGAAATCCTCATCGAGCAGATCGGCGCCGAACCATTCCGGGACGCCGTTTTCAGCGAACAGCTTGAGCTGCTCGGTGCGCTCGTAGGGACCGAACATCAGCCCGTCGCCTTCTTCGCGCAGATAGCCCTCGTAACCCTCGTCCCTGAGGATCGGCATTTCCGGAAGACCAAGCCGCTTGCGTTCCACAATTTCGGGGACCGCCTCGGTGATCCAGTACTGATGCAGGATCGGGATCGCGGGAATGTCCAGGCCAAGCATGGCGCCGGTCTGGCGGGCGTAATTGCCTGTTGCAAGGATGACATGTTCACAGACGATCTCGCCGCGTGAGGTCTTGACCCTCCACTCGCCGCTCGGCATGCGTTCGAAGCCCACAACCTCGGTATCGAGATGGATCTTCGCGCCACGGTCGCGTGCACCCTTGGCCATGGCCTGGGTGACATCGGCGGGTGCAATGTGGCCGTCATCGGGATGATAAAGGGCACCCAGCATGCTGTTGTTGTCGAGCAGCGGCCAGATTTCTCGCGCTTCCGCGGGCGATACGATCCGGGCCCGCACACCCTGGACCTCGGCAACGTCCATGTAGCTTCTGTACTCGTCCAGCCTGTCGCGCGTGTTGGCAATGCGCAGCTGGCCGCATTTGTGCCAGCCGACGTTCTGGCCCGTCTCCGCCTCCAGCCCCTCATAGATTTCGATCGACCTGGCGATCATGCGGCCGACATTGCGGCTGCGCGCGTAAGAAGGGATGAGCCCCGCGGCATGCCATGTCGACCCGGCCGTAAGCTGCGTTCGCTCCAGCAATGCCACATCGGTCCAGCCGCGCTTTGCCAGGCCGTAGAGAATGCCTGCACCCACACAGCCGCCACCGACCACGACCGCACGAAAGGAACTCACCATATGCGCGTGCCCTTGTATGAAATTGCCACCGGTCCACATGAACGCATGCGCATACTGTCAGACAGCATCCGGCTTTTCAGCATATTTCCTTGTCTGGAACGCAGCAGTGGTCACCCGACTGTTGGGCCACAAAGCCGGCCGAACTGTCAGCCTTCGCGCCCGCGTTTAGGCTGCTTCTTTGCGTTTTGCCCTGCTATATTCCGATTGCAGCATTCGGGATCGGGACATGATCTTCGTTGATCAGCACGATCGGCGCGTCGGCTCCTTCGACCCTGACGACCAGCAGGCGCAGGCTCCATGTGCCGGCTGTCCGGACAGCGGTCGAGTAGGCCGTGCCCTTGCCCTTGGCGCCGTGGACCGGAATGCCGAACTGGGCGTCGCCGGCCCCATTCGCATTGACGTTGAGATGGCCGCCGACCCAGAAACTGTCGGTCAAATCATCACCCAACGCCGCCTTGACGCGGTCGTCGGCGCGAAGCCTGTCCATCGTCATGTGGTAGGCATCGCTGCCTTTCAGGACGTAGGGAATGCTGCCCACCATCGTCGCGCAGCCGCCAATCCCGACAACCCAGACGGCAAGGCCGGCGATTGCCCAGTTGCGTTGCGTCTTGCGAAACTGTTCCGCGTCGCGCCAGGCGCGGTTCTGCCAGGCCCAGCGGCTGCCGCGTGCGCCCAGCACGATGATCATGATGATGTTGACGACAGGGATCAGCGCCAGTAACGCGATGAAAGTGCTGTTGCCGATGCCCCAGATCCAGTTGAGGAAGAAAGCGCCCCAGTTCCAGCGGTCGAGTTCGGCTGGAATTTCAGCCGGCTGGTTGAGCGGTTGTCCGGCCATCGTGTCCCCCATCGGTGACGTACCGACTGATTCTAGCGCATGAGCCCGTCAATGCGCAAAATCAAAGTTCTGCAACTTCTGTCAGGTCTTGTTGGATAGCCGGCGAAAATTCGCTTTCACGGCACGGCTTGCCGGCTTCAGCGCGGCGCTGATCGAGCGCTCCGCCGCGACCCCGTTGAACAGCGATGGCGTGCGGCCGGAAAAGATTTCCGGCCAGAACCGCGATGCCGATTGCAGGAAGGACATTTGCGCCGCAAACACGCCTTCGGCCATAGCGGCGGTCTTCTCGTTTACCGCACGCGCGGTCTCCGTGCTCCATGGCTGACTGCTCCCGCCATCCATGGCCATCAACGGCAGCCGCATCATCGCCACCAGCGGCGCCAGCATCAGGTCGCCGCCGATGCTGGCCGCTTCTTGCGTCCGTCGGCTCTTGCCGGTCTTTCTCATGGAAACAAAACCCCTTGTCGCGGCCGAATCAGCCGCAGCCCCACACACTACGCGCTTGTAGTGGAATTCGTTCGCTCCCCGCGTCAGCATGGCCTCAAGGCTGGGCGCTCCCGCCGAGGAGCGCCCAGCCGAGGGGTCGAGTTCTACCGCTTGCGCAGGTCGGCTTGCGCCAGATCCAACGCCTTCGAGATGCGATCGCAGGCCATATCGATCGTATCACGGGTCCAGATCAACGGCGGCGACAGGATCATCGTGTCACCGGTGGCGCGCAGCATCATGCCGTGCGCGATGGCATGATCCCGCACGGTTACCGCCGCACTTCCAGCCGGCAGGAACCGCTCCTTGGTCGCCTTGTCCTTGACGATCTCGATCGCGCCCATCAGTCCGATCGAACGCACCTCGCCGACCAGATCATGTCCGGCGATGCGCTCCTGCAACGCCTTGGCGAAGTAAGGGCCGGTGTCGTTCCGGACGCGGTCGACCAGCCCTTCGCGCTCGATGATCTCGAGGTTCTTCAGCGCCACGGCGCAGGCCACCGGGTGGCCGGAATAGGTGTAGCCGTGATTGAACTCGCCGCCCTTCTCGACCAGCGTCGAGGCGATGCGGTCGCCGACCAGCAATGCCGACAGCGGCTGATAGCCCGAGGTCAGAGCCTTGGCGGTGGTGATCGTATCGGGCTCGATACCGAGCGTCTGGGCAGCGAACCACTCGCCGGTGCGGCCATAGCCGGTGATGACCTCGTCCAGCATCAGCAGGACATCGTATTTGCGGCAGATGCGCTGCACTTCCGGCCAGTAGCTCGCCGGCGGTATCTTCACGCCACCGGCCCCCATGACCGGCTCGCCGATAAAGGCGGCAACCTTGTCGGCGCCGGCTTCGAGGATCGCCTCCTCGACAGCCCCGGCCGCGCGCAGGCCGAAATCATGGTCGCTCTCTCCCGGCAGCGCCAGTTCATAGGCGTAGGGCATCATCACATGGACGATGTTGGGCACCGCACCGTTGAGCTGCTTGTGCATACCATCCATGCCGCCGAGCGAGGTGCCGGCAACGGTCGAGCCGTGATAGGCCATCTTGCGCGAGATGATGCGGTTCTTCTCCGGCTGGCCTTCCAGCACCCAATAGTGGCGCACGAGACGCAGTGCCGTGTCGTTGGCCTCCGAGCCCGACGAACCATAGAACACCTGGTTGACGTGCTTTGGCGCGATCTCCGCCAGCTTCTTGGACAGCAGCACTGGCGTCGGCGTCGAGCATTTGAAGAAGGAGTTGTAATAAGGCAGTTCCTTCATCTGGGCATAGGCGGCCTCGGCCAGCTCGTCACGGCCATAGCCGATGTTGACGCACCACAGCCCGGCCATGCCATCGAGGATTTCAGCCCCCTCGGAATCGTAGATAAAAGGGCCATTGGCATGGGTGATGATGCGCGACCCGGCCCCGCGCATTTCCTTGTGGTCGGTGAACGGATGCAGATGATGCGCGGCGTCGATCTGCTGAAGCTGCTTCAGCGAATAATTCTGATAGGTCATGTCTGATCTTCCCTCTGGATTCTATCCGGCAAGCCGGGGCGAATGCTTCAGAGGCAGAGAGGTGGCGAATAGCCGATGCGGGCGCACAGCCGCAAAAGCTCGGCGCGCAGCGTACGCGGTGACGGCGTCACCGCGACCCGCAATGCGCGAGCCTCAAATGCGCCAACCAACATCCTGACGAGAGCCATGGCTGGCACCTTAGAGCAAAGGCTGGTCGAGGAGAACCACCCTTTGCTTGGCCCATAACGGAATGAGTCTAGGCCTTGGCTGTCAGCGCCCTCTGCAGGAAGACATATTTCATCGCCGTCTGCGCCGCCTGCGGCCGGCGGTCGCCACGCCCGCCATGACCACCCTCGGTCTCCTCGAAGAACAGCGTCCTGGCATGGCCGGCTTCCTGCAGGCGGGCGGCCATCTTACGCGCATGGCCGGGATGGACCCGATCGTCAGCGGTCGATGTGGTCAGCAGCACCGGCGGATAGGCGGCAGCGGCGTCGACATGCTGGTAGGGCGAGTAGGCTGAAAGCCATTTCGCGTCTTCGGGTTTCGACGGATCGCCATATTCGGCCATCCACGAGGCGCCAGGCGGCAATTCGGCGTAACGCAGCATGTCGAGCAGCGGCACCTCGATGATGACGGCGCCGAATAGCTCGGGATGCTGCGTCAAGGAAACGCCGGTCAGCAAGCCGCCATTCGAACCACCCTGGATGCCGAGTGAGCTTGCTGTCGCGATGCCGCGCTTGACGACGTCCTGCGCGACCGCTGCGAAATCGTCGAATCCGTTTTGGCGATTGCCCTTGAGCGCCGCTTGATGCCAGGCCGGGCCGAACTCGCCGCCGCCGCGGATGCAGGCCTGCACATAGGCATTGCCCTTTTCCAGCCATAGCCTCCCGCGCACGCCGGCATAGCCGGGCAGCAGCGGCACTTCGAAACCGCCATAGCCGTAAAGCAGCGTCGGCACCGGCCCCTTCTGATCGCGCCGCCTGACGACAAAATAAGGGATCATCGTGCCGTCCTTGGAGCGCGCCTCGAACTGTTCCGAGATGAGCGGCGAGGCATCGAAACGCGCCGGCTGCGACTTCACGGTAGCGAGCGTCTCGCCATTGTCGTCAGACCAGATGATCGCACTCGGGGTCAGGAAATCGGTGAAGGAAAAGGACACGGTCGAGCCGAACTGCTCGGCATGGCTGATGCCGACATTGCCATTTTCGGGCAGCGCCACCGGTTTCAGCGACCAGTTGCCATCCTTGCGCTCGCAGACGACGACCTTGCCGCGCACATTGTCCATCAGGCTGATGAACAGCCGGTCCTGCGTGCGGGCCATGCCGGCGATGGAAACGCGATATGCCGGCTCGAACAAGGTTTCGACAGATCCGAGCGCGCCGGTCTCGACCCAGTGCGCCAGATCCAGCGAATAGAGGCCGTCGGGCTTGCAAACCGTGCCGTCGGGCGACGTCCATGGACTGCGCACGCCGAACACGAGCTGATCCCTGAATATTGCCGTATCGGTCATGTCGTCCGGTAGCGGCAGCTGTTTGTTTTCGCCGGAAGGCAGCCGAAGGAAGATGTGCGAAGCGAAGAAATTCAGCGTTCGAGCCAGGACCAGATAGCGTCTGTCACCGTCGTACTCGACAGCGGCACCAACGGCGAGATCCTCTTTCTGCGCCTCGAAGATCGGCGTCGCGTCTTCCAGCTTGGTATCGCGCTTCCACAGCTTTATGACTCGCGGATAGCCGGACTCGGTCTTGTCGGCCTCGTCGAAAGCGGCGGAAACAATCACGGTGTCCTTATCCAGCCAGCTGAAGCCCGACTTGGAAGCGGGCGCGCGAAACCCACCGTGGACAAACGACTTGGTCGCAATGTCGAACTCGCGCATCTCGCTCGCGTCACCGCCATCCGGCGACATCGAGACAAGGCAAAGGTTGAAGTCCGGATAGAGCCGGCTGGCGCCGCTGAACACCCATTTGATCCCCTCCTTCGCCGCAAGCTGGTCGAAGTCGACGATTGTTTCCCAGTCGGGTTTCTCGGTCTTGTAGGAAGCGACCGTCGTGCGGCGCCAGAGGCCGAGCACATTGGTCTTGTCCTGCCAGAAATTGTAGACATGGCCTTTCAACGCAGCGCCGACCGCAATGTTGTCCTCGGCCGTCATCAGGTCGAGCGCGGTCTGGAACGACGCCTGGTAGGACGGATCGCCCTGCAATTCACCAACCGTGATCTCGTTCTGGCGATGTACCCAGTCCAATGACTGTATGGCTGTCCTGTCCTCCAGCCAGAGAAAGGGATCGTCGGTCGAGAGGGTGGAATTCGGCGTCTGGGTGGAAGGCTTGGTCATGAGGTCTCCGATAAACGCGTTGCTTTGAAAAAGCCAACGCGGATAGGCCGTATCGATATTCACTATGCTCAGCGCACAATTGAGGCTTTCCGCCCACCAGCGAGGCTAGCAATAGCCAGCGCCAGGCACAGCAGCCCAAGCGTGATCGGCAGCCCGCCGGCACCCAGAATATCCATGGCGCCGCCCGCCAGCGGCGGCACGGCGATACCGCCGACGCCCCACATCAAGGAAAAGGCCGCATTGCCGGCAACCAGTGCGGAGCCGGTGAAGCGTTCGCCGAGCTCGATGATCGACATCGTGTAGATGCCGTAGGAAACCGCACCCCAGACAAAGATCATTGGCCAGATCAGCGGCGACTCGATGAGAAGCGGAAGCAGGACGCAGCCGAGCACCGTGATCGCGACGCAGGCAAGCCGCACCAGGCGCGCGGAAAGCCTTTCCGCCAGCAGGCCTAGCGGCACCTGCATGGCGATATTGCCGGCAATCATCACCGACAGCAGCGCCGACATGCGGGTTTCGGTAATGCCGTGATGGGTGCCATAGACAGGCAGCAGCGCCAGCGCGCCCTGTTCGAAACCGGCGGCGACTATGACGGCAAACAAAAGCAGCCACGCCAGCGGCACGAAACCCAGGACGGAAACTTGATGCCCGGCCTCGTCGACCTTGGGCAAGCGCGGCAGCACCAAGCCCAGGCAGATGCCGCACAGCACGAAGGCGGAGATGCCGACGAGGAAGGGCGGCCAGCCCTCAGTGCCGACTGCAAGCAGGCATAGCGGCCCGGCCGCGAAACCGGCCGAGATGATCGTCGAATAGACACCCATGACGCGCCCTCGCCGCGCCGGCGGCGCCAGCGCGATGACCCAGATCTCGCTCAGCACATAGAGCGGGTTGGTCACCACACCGATCAGGAAGCGCAGGGGAAACCACAGATAGACATTCTGCGTCCAGCCGATCAGCGCCAGCACGACAGCCGAAAGCGCCGCACAGGTAAGCGCTGTGCGCCCTGCCCCGAACCGGCGGGCCAGCGCCGGGATCAATGGCGACGACAGGATGAAACCAATCGGCGTCATGGCCGCCGACAGGCCGATCATCGCTGGCGAAACGCCCTGGCGCTGCAGGATGAAACTCAGCAGCGGATAGGACAACCCTTGCGCGATGGCGAACACCGAGACGGTCGCGATCACACCGGTGATCGCCGCCCACTGCATCGTCTCGTCCTTGTTCGATTCAACCAAATTCATTGTGCGCACCGCTATCGAGGCTGCAGGATTAGCGATTGAGCAACGTGGTGGTAAGCCCCTGGGAGGCGAAAACCGCTTGCTCCAGACAATGCCTGTCAGGAGGTTGGGCCTGTCAGGAAGTTGGGCCTGTCAGGAAGTTGGGCCGGTCAGGAGGTTGGGCTCGTCAGGAAGCTCGGCGCACGGACGACCGATACAGCGCGAACATCACCAGCACCGCGTCGAGGCCGGCGATCACGACCGGCAGCCCGAGCGGGCCGATGCCTTGCATGAGCACGCCGGCACCGGGTGGGCCGACGATGCCACCGACGCCCCACATCAGTGCAAAGGCAGCGTTGCCGGCGACCAGCACAGAGCCCTTGAACCGGCTGCCGAGTTCGACCAATGCCATGGTGTAGACGCCGTAACCGACCGCGCCCATCACCAGCAGCACGACCCAGATCAACGGCGTTGTGATCAGCAAAGGCAGCAAAAGCGCGCAAACGGTTGTTGCCAGCGCGCAGACGATGATCATGGCGCGGCCGCCAAAACGCTCCGCCAGAAGGCCGAGTGGTATCTGCAGCAGGATGTTGCCGAGGGAAAGCGCCATCACCAGCGAGGCCAGAACGGCTTCCGCCAAGCCGTAGCTGGCGCCGAAGACCGGGACCAGCGCATAGGTGCTCTGCTGGACCGCCGCCGAGACAAGCACGGCAAGCAGCAGCGCCGGCGCCACCTTGGCAAAGCCGACAAGGCCGCTGGCAGGCTGGTCGTCATCCTCGAAACCGGTCAGCTTAGACGAGACCGCGTGCAGGATCACCGCGCAGAGCGCGAAACCGGCGACGCCGACCATGAAGGGCGCCCAGCCCGACGTACCGAGCAGGGTCAGCGCGAATGGTCCGGCGGCGTAGCCGGCGCCCATTAGCGTGTTGAACACGCCCATCACCCTGCCGCGCCGCGATGGCGGCGCCAGCGAC
>NZ_RZQY01001410.1:0-399 GCF_003998575.1 Mesorhizobium sp. M7A.F.Ca.CA.001.10.2.1
ACATCATTCATATCATGCGTAACTAAAATAATAGTTTTATTTTGTTCATTTTGTAATTTTTTAAGCAATGACATTACTTGATGTCTACTTTTAGGGTCTAAACCAGCTGTTGGTTCATCGACTACTATAATATCTGGATCCATAGCTAATATTGAAACTAAAGCTATTTTTCTCATTTGACCTCCAGACATTTGAAATGGTGATAACGACATCACATTTCTTGAAAAACCTAAATCAAGTAACATATCAAATGCTTTTTCTTTGACTTGTTGAATATTCATATTAAAATTTTTAGGACCAAATTCAATTTCTTTTTCAACAGTATCTTCAAAAAGCTGTGATTCAGGAAATTGAAAAACCATTCCAACATTTTGGCGTATTGGTCTCAAAACTTTATCC
>NZ_RZQY01001411.1:0-398 GCF_003998575.1 Mesorhizobium sp. M7A.F.Ca.CA.001.10.2.1
TACTTTCACTTGGGCAGCAATGTTATTCTGTGCAGGAATAGGTTCAGATATTTTATATTGGGGTGTCATTGAATGGGCATTCTATTATCAAGTGCCACCAAACGGCGCTAAAGGTATGTCTGATGAAGCTCTCCAATACGCAACCCAATATGGCATGTTCCATTGGGGACCAATAGCGTGGGCAATTTATGTGCTACCAGCATTACCAATTGGTTATTTAGTATTTGTAAAAAAACAACCAATTTATAAAATTAGCCAAGCATGCCGTCCAATTTTAAAAGGCCAAACTGACAAATTTGTCGGTAAAGTAGTTGATATCCTATTTATCTTTGGATTATTAGGCGGCGCGGCAACATCCTTAGCATTAGGTGTGCCTATGATTTCAGCAGGTATTGAAA
>NZ_RZQY01001412.1:0-398 GCF_003998575.1 Mesorhizobium sp. M7A.F.Ca.CA.001.10.2.1
CATTTACAATGAATCCTTTATTCTCTAGAGAGCTCAGTAATAATTTCCTCTTTTCAAAAAAGATATCACTTTGATATTCTTCATAAAATGTATGTGCCATTTCTAAACTTGCCATAACAAGATATGAAGGACTAGATGTTTGAAAATATGATAAATATTGTTTGATTTCTTCTTTATGTGGCGCATCTTTATGTATATAAAGTATTGATCCCATCGTTAGTGCTGGTAATGTTTTATGATATGACTGGACTACATAATCCGCTCCATAATTTAAAGAAGAAGTTGGAAAACCTTTCAAATCGAAATGAGCGCCATGTGCTTCATCAATTAATACTGGAATATGTTTTGAATGTAGAAGCTCAATGTCAGATTGGATATCATAAGTTTCACCATAGTAA
>NZ_RZQY01001413.1:0-397 GCF_003998575.1 Mesorhizobium sp. M7A.F.Ca.CA.001.10.2.1
GATGTCATGGCTTGCCCGTATGGTGTGAAAGCTGAAATTAAATTTTTTGTACAAGCACCTAAAGGCTACAAAGGGGTTAACAACATTATGAGAACAACGGCACCTGATATTGACAACTTGGAAAAAGCTGCTTTTGACAGTATTTTTAAAGGTTTAGAAATCAAAGATAGTCGCATAGCAATGGTGGCTAAAGCTAAATTTCAAGAGTTACACAGACCTAGAACAGAAATCACATTGAAAGGGATTGAATGATATGCCTTCAACCAATTTAGAAAAATTTTATGCCATAGAGAAGATTATGGAGGAGTTTAACAGTCTTCAAGAAAATTATTTAAAGTCGCTAGAGGAACGCTATGAATACATGAACGAGTATCGTAGAGAGTATAGAAGTCTAGTA
>NZ_RZQY01001414.1:0-397 GCF_003998575.1 Mesorhizobium sp. M7A.F.Ca.CA.001.10.2.1
ACAGTGGAGAATCTGAAGGTATTGCTAATCCAGTATTTGAACGTTTACCACAAGATATCATAGAAGGACAAACATTAAATGTAGACGTAGTTTCTGGGGCAACTGTTACAAGTGAAGGTATTATTCAAGGTATCGCTGAAGCGATTGAACAAGCTGGCGAAGATCCTGATGTACTACGCGCGCGTCCTAAACC
Source organism: Mesorhizobium sp. M7A.F.Ca.CA.001.10.2.1 (assembly GCF_003998575.1). Classification (NCBI taxonomy): domain Bacteria; kingdom Pseudomonadati; phylum Pseudomonadota; class Alphaproteobacteria; order Hyphomicrobiales; family Phyllobacteriaceae; genus Mesorhizobium; species Mesorhizobium sp. M7A.F.Ca.CA.001.10.2.1. Next base: position 194 of record NZ_RZQY01001414.1, read on the forward strand.
AGTTGTTCAATGGTCAAATGAAACAATTGAAGAAACAACGGATATTGTTGTAATCGGTACTGGTGGTGCAGGTTTAAGTGCTGCAGCTACTGCTTTAGATGAAGGTAAAGAAGTGATTATGCTTGAAAAATTTGCCGCTATCGGAGGAAATACGATACGTACTGGCGGACAAGTCAATGCAGTTGAACCAGAATGGCAAGGTAG
>NZ_RZQY01001415.1:0-397 GCF_003998575.1 Mesorhizobium sp. M7A.F.Ca.CA.001.10.2.1
CATCAAGAACAATCATCATATCATCAAGATGATATCGAAGAAGCATTTGTTGTAAAACAAATATTACAACATTTAGCTACTAAGCATGGTATTAATTTTCACGAAATGGCATTTAAAGAAGAAAAGCGATGTCCAACTTGTCAGATGACATTAAAAGATATTGCACATGTAGGTAAATTCGGTTGTTCAGATTGTTATGCAACTTTTAAAGATGACATTTTAGACATTGTTAGACGTGTGCAAGGTGGTCAATTTGAACATGTTGGAAAAGTACCTCAGTCTTCTTATCATAAACTTGCACTTAAAAAGAAAATCGAAGAAAAAAATCAATATTTACAAAAGTTAATAGATGAACAAGATTTTGAACAAGCAGCCATTATACGTGATGAAATTAAAG
>NZ_RZQY01001416.1:0-396 GCF_003998575.1 Mesorhizobium sp. M7A.F.Ca.CA.001.10.2.1
ACCTAGTAGAATACATGGATGATCGTTATCCTTTCTATCTAGATCCAATGCCAAACCTTTACTTCACAAGAGACCCTCAAGCTTCTGTTGGTAGAGGAATGACAATTAACCGTATGTACTGGCGAGCACGTCGTCGTGAATCTATCTTTATGACATACATCTTGAAATATCATCCTCGATTCAAAAACGATGATGTACCTGTCTGGTTAGATAGAAACTCTCCTTTCAACATTGAAGGTGGCGATGAATTAATCTTGTCTAAAGATGTCCTTGCAATAGGTATTTCAGAACGTACTTCTGCACAAGCTATTGAACGATTATCTAGACAAATTTTGTTTGATGACAAATCTACATTTACAAAAGTACTTGCTATCGAAATTCCAAATAGTCGTACAT
>NZ_RZQY01001417.1:0-393 GCF_003998575.1 Mesorhizobium sp. M7A.F.Ca.CA.001.10.2.1
GTGCTTGCCTTCCTGCCCGGCCAGCGCGAGATCGAGCGCACCGCCGAACGGCTGGCCGGCAAGGTCGGCACCGATACCGACATCGTCCCGCTCTACGGCATGCTCGACGGCAAGGCGCAGGACGCGGCGATCAAGCCGCCGCCGGCCGGCCGCCGCAAGGTGGTGCTGGCCACCTCGATCGCCGAAACCTCGATCACCATCGACGGCGTGCGCGTCGTCATCGATTCGGGCCTGTCGCGGCTGCCGCGCTATGAGCCGGCCAGCGGCCTCACCCGGTTGGAGACCGTGCGCGTCAGCAAGGCTTCCGCCGACCAGCGCGCCGGCCGTGCCGGGCGCACGCAGCCAGGCGTCGCCATCCGGTTGTGGCGGGCCGAGCAGACGGCTGCACTCCCC
>NZ_RZQY01001418.1:0-393 GCF_003998575.1 Mesorhizobium sp. M7A.F.Ca.CA.001.10.2.1
ATTAATTGAGTGTGCAGCGCAAGCATCTGCTATTATGTATATTTTGGATGAGTTATTACCACAAGATAATAAATGTGAACTTTCAGAAGAAATGTTACATAACTTGATTGATGATAATCTAAAGAATAAAGTTGGATATTTAGCTAGTGTAAAAAGTGTAAAATTTTTAAAAGTCGTAAGACCAGGAGACATCTTGACAATTTATGTTAAAAATAAATTGTCTTCGGATTTAATAAGTGAAATAGAATTTAAAATCACAAGTCATGATGAAAAAGTCTGTACTGGAAGGATGACAGTAACCAAAAATGTTGATTAATCTAAAAAATATATATCAAAATTTTAATAAACAAACAATTTTAAAAAACATAAATTTAAATTTAGAGAATGGTAGTT
>NZ_RZQY01001419.1:0-391 GCF_003998575.1 Mesorhizobium sp. M7A.F.Ca.CA.001.10.2.1
GTCTAAAGAAATCACCATTAATGACAAAGCTAGCCAATTATCTAATAAAATACATACAGGTGATCATATATTTATACCTACGCCTGATGAGAAAAGTAATTATTTACCTAGTTATCGTTATGCACAAGTTTTTTATGAAAATGATGATTTTGCAATCGTCCTAAAACCTAAAGGTGTCAAAACACATCCTAATGACTTAAAAGAAAGTAATACATTAATGAATCATGTTATATATACGATTGACAGCGAATATGTTGAACCTATTCATAGATTGGACCAAGAAACGGTTGGTTTATTAATTGTAGCTAAAAATCCTATAATGAAGAAAATACTAGATAGAATGCTTGAAGAAAATCAAATCACACGAATTTATAAAGCGCATGTTAAAGCG
>NZ_RZQY01000141.1:0-10870 GCF_003998575.1 Mesorhizobium sp. M7A.F.Ca.CA.001.10.2.1
AAGCCGGCCCGCGCATGAGGCTCAATGCCTCTTGTCAAAATCTCCTGACACAAACAGTCCAAGACACTTCAATCACATAACAAAAAACCCCGCCGAAAATCGACGGGGTTTGTCAGCAGTCTGAAAGCCCCGGAAACGGGGCTTTTTTCGTTTGCAAGGAGGAGGGGCATGAGCGGCCAGATCATCATCCTGAACGGTGCGCCGCGATCGGGAAAAACAAGCATCGCCAGAGCTGTTCAGGAGCGCTTCGATGGCGTCTGGATCAATCTCGGCGTCGACGTTTACGAGCAGGCTGCGCCGGCACGCTATCGGCCCGGGATAGGATTGCGGCCCGGTGGCGAGCGTCCGGACCTTGAGGCCCTCGTGCCCGGACTATACGCCGCGCTCTACGAATCGATCGCCGCCCACAGCCGGCTGGGGCTGAATGTCGTGGCGGATATCGGCCATCACGACGCCTATTCGAGACCACTTCACATTGTGGCTGATTGCGCGCGCCGGCTTGTAGGTCTGCCGGTGCTGTTTGTCGGTGTTCGCTGCCCGCTGGAAATCATCATGGAAAGGCGTGCCGCCAGCGCGGCGGACAAGAGATATGTGACCGGCTCATCAGACGATCCGGTGCCGTTGCCCGTGCGCCTGTGGCAGGAGGAGGTCCACCGCCCAGGCGTGTACGATCTGGAAGTCGATACCTCGCTCCTGAGCCCGAAGCAGTGCGCGGATACGATCGCAGAGCAGCTTCGGCAAGCACCGTATCCAACAACGTTTCAGAAACTATCCAACCCATCCAGCGCGGCCCTTGAGCCGTTTTGACCGGCATGGCCGCCGCAGGCGGGTTCGTCCAGATCGGCGAATTTACAGCCTGCAAACGGCCGGCGATTGCATCGTGGAGCTCTCGATTTCAGCGGCCATGCGGTCCGGCGCGAAACGGGTCAGCAAATATCCGCACACCTTCCAGATCGCGATCATCAGGAATGCACCCGCATAGCCATCCAAGGCATAGTGCCAGCCAAGCACGACGGAACCGACCATAATGACGCCGGCGAATAACCACATCACAAGACCGGCCAGCCGAGACCGCCGTGTTGCATAGAGGGCGAACAGCACCGCCATCACAACGTGCAGGGATGGGAAGGCGGATATGCCGACGCTGCCGGTAGTTGCGCCGGTATAGCCACTCCACAGCATATCCTGCGTGCTGAGCGCCCAGATCGGATAGACGCGATCGGCAACGGCAAGTGCTTGCATGAGGGGGTGAAAGTCGTTGCCGAACCCCAATCGCTCGTAAAAGCAGGGGCCAGCCGACGACAGGCCCATCGCGAGGAAGAAGCCACCCAGCGTCCACACCGTCATGAAGCTCATCAGGAACTGGTGACGCAGCTTCGTATCCTTGCGTGTGATGCACACGGTGAAAACCGCGGTGATGAGCACGACGAACCAGAAATTGTACGCGATGTTGATGATCTTCAATGCAAGCGGCGACTGGACGACAAACCACAACCATTCGTGCGGGGCTCGACCGAAATGCAGGATGCGATCGGCGTGAGCCAATGCTTTGTCCCATGCGAACGGAGAGAGGATTGCAATGGCTCCCTTCAACACACCGATCGCGGATATGAAGGCAAGACCCGCACCCAGGCCATTCAGGCTGTTGGCAATGCGTTCGGCATCGCCAAAGAATCTACCCAGTGACTTGAGGAAGGTGTGCAGCGGTTCGGTTTCCCGCTGGACCAGCGCAAGGTGGAAAAGCGTCCCAAGTGCAAGGGCTGAGCCGCAAATCCAGAAGGCGATGAAAAGATACTCGGCGTATTCCGCCAGAACGCCGAAATCCGGCATGTTTCCAGTGTGCCACCCGACTGCGCTTGCCAGAAGCAGCGCAGCGGTAGCCATAGCGTGCAGCAGCCGGTGTCGCCAAAAGGCATCCGCCAAGATGCCAGGAAAAGCACGTCCGACAATAGCCCCCGTCAGTGGGGCCGATGCCGCAACCGAATGTTCCATGGTTTTGAAGCCCAGCTCGCCACGCCGTTACCATTTTACCGTGAGACGGTTCAATATTTCCTAATCAGACGATTAGAGTTGCAAACGGTTGAGTCCCGGCGCCGGCCCGCCCGGGCACTAGAATCGTCTTCTCGGCTGAACGGCGCTACCCGGTCCGCCACATCGGCTGACCTCGCGTTTCTCAATTTTCGAGTGCAGTCCGGATCTTTTCGGCATTTTCGGTCAGCACCTCCGGCTTCTCCATTCCTCCCGTGTGCGGCTTCAGCGGGATGCCGTCGAAGCGCGGAATGACATGTACGTGCAGATGATAGACGGTTTGCCCCGATGCCGGCTCATTGAACTGCATGATGGTGACGCCGTCGGCGCCAAAGGCCTTTTTCACCGCCAGCGCCACTTTCTGAACGACGCTCAAGAGATGGCCGAAAATTGACGGGTCGGCGTCGAGCAGGTTGCGCGACGGCGCTTTCGGCACCACCAGCGTGTGGCCCGGCCCCTGCGGCATCACATCCATGAAGGCGATGACAGCGTCATCCTCGTAGACCCGGTGCGAGGGAATTTCGCCGCGCAGGATCTTGGCGAAGATGTTGTCGGTATCGTAGGCGGCCTCGGTCATGGCGAACGCTCCGGATTGTGCCTTTCGTGTAGCGAAACGGTGGAAAATCGGCAAGACGATCGGACGAAGTCGGCCCTGCTCGTCAAGGCAGCCCTGTTGCTACTCCTCCAGATCCTTGCGGAACGGGGTGTGCTCTTCCAGATATTCGCTCATCCGCTCCACCTCGTGGCGTTCGCGCCTGAGGTAGTCGGCGACGGCGTTGCGCAGGCCGGGGTGCGCAATGTAGTGCGCGGAATGCATGATCACCGGCCGGTAGCCGCGCGCCAGCTTGTGCTCGCCCTGCGCGCCTGCCTCGACAACCTTCAGCTTGCGTTCGATGGCGAAGTCGATCGCCTGGTGATAGCAGACCTCGAAATGCAGGAAAGGATGGTCCTCGATGCAGCCCCAGTTGCGGCCATAGAGTGCGTCCGAACCGATGAAATTGATGGCGCCGGCGATATAGCGGCCATTGCGCCTGGCCATCACCAGCAGGATGTCGTCGGCCATGCGTTCGCCGATCAGCGAGAAGAATTGACGGTTGAGATAGGGCCGGCCCCATTTGCGGCTGCCGGTGTCCATGTAGAAGGCGAAGAAATCGTCCCAGGCCTTCTCCGTGAGGTCCTTGCCGGTCAGCCGATCGATCGAAATGCCTGGGGCAAGCGCTTCACGCCTTTCCTTCTTCATCGCCTTTCGCTTGCGCGAGGCAAGGGTGGCGAGGAAGTCGTCATAGGTCGAAAAACCTTCGTTGAAGAAATGGAATTGCTGGTCGGTGCGGTGCAGGAAGCCTGCCGCTTCCAGCACTTCCACATCGCTCTCTTGCGCGAAGGTGACATGCGCGGAAGAGACGCCGAGTTTTTGCGTCACCGCCTTCAGGCCCGCCGCGAGACCGGCCTTCACTTTGGCGCTGTCCTCGCCTTTGCTGACCAGCAGGCGAGGGCCGGTGACCGGGGAGAACGGCACGGCACTTTGCAGTTTGGGATAGTAACGGCCGCCGGCGCGCTCGAAGGCATCCGACCAGCCATGATCGAACACATATTCGCCCTGGCTGTGCGATTTGAGATAACAGGGCACCGCGCCCAGCAATCTGCCTTGCCCGTCCTCCAGCCTGAGGTGATGGCCCTGCCAGCCGGTGCGCCGCACGGCGCATCCAGAATCTTCGAGTGCGCTTAGAAAAGCGAAGGAAACCAAAGGATTGTAACTGGTTTCTGAATCTCCGCGCGCGGTTCCGGCAAAGCCGTTCCATTCATCACAGGTGAAGGCGCCAATGCCGGCGGCGACGCGGATCGAATAGTCAGCATTGGCCGTTTGTCCGTCACCCTCGTCGCCCTGATCCATGAGGCTTATTTAAGCTCCGTCCGGCCTGGTACAAGTCACGTTTCAGACACTCAGGCGACTTTGACCAGATCGGGCTCGAACCCCTCGAACGTCATCTGGTCGGCATATCTGAAGGTCAGGTCGACCGCCGGCTGGTCGTGCACCGTCCAGGTGATAACAGGCATTTTCAGCCTTTCGCGCACGAAGCTGACGAATGGGTTCGGCAGGTCGCCGGCCGCGTAGGAGGTGAAGGCGATGTCGTGCGCCAGCATGGCGAAATGCGCCTCGATCAGCCCGACGTCCTTGCCGTAGGCGGTGAGACCCCCGGGGATACCCGGCGCGTCTTTCGGAAAATCGCGGACCAGCCAGTGGTCGAACGACATGATCGCCGCCTTGCCCTTGTAGCGCTTGAGCATCTTGCCGACGCTTGCCACCAGGCCTTCGTCATAGCCGGGCGTGCCTTTCAACTCGACCACCAATGGCACGCGGCCGTCGACCAGGTGGAGCATTTCCTGCAGCGTCGGCACATGGTCCGCCGTGCCACCGACCCTGAGCGCCGCGAGTTCTGCTGCGGTGCGCTGCCAGACGAAACCATCCTGGCCGGTCAGGCGCTTGAGATCTCCGTCATGGATGATGACAGGAACGCGGTCGGACGACAGGTGGACGTCGCATTCGATGGCATAGCCGCGTTCGGCGGCCGCAGCGAAGGCTGACAGCGTGTTTTCCCAGCGCGTCTTGTTCATGTCGTGGAAGCCGCGATGGGCGACGGGCCGGGCGGTCAGCCAGGATAGGTCGGTCATATCTGTCCCCTGGCTCATTCGATTTCGAAGACGGCTTCGATTTCCACTGCGGCATTAAGCGGCAGGCAGGCGGTGCCGACGGCGGAGCGCGCATGCTTGCCACGCTCGCCAAGGGCCGCCACCAGGAAATCGGAGGCGCCGTTGGCAACCAGATGCTGCTCGGCGAACTCAGGTGTCGAGGCGACGAAAACGGTGATCTTCACCAGACGGCTAATCTTCTCGAGGTCGCCGAGTGCTGCCTTGGCCTGCGCCAGAATGTTGATCGCGCAGTATTTTGCCGCATCCTTGCCACCTGCGGTATCGAGATCGCGACCTAACAGCCCGCTCGCCTGCAGCTTGCCGTCCTTGAGCGGCAATTGTCCGGCGGTGAACAGCAGATTGCCGGTCCGGCAATAGGGCACGTAGTTGGCGGCGGGCGCGGCGGCGACGGGAAGCGTCACACCCAGATCGCTTAGCCGCTTTTCGATTGTTTCACTCATGGTATTTCCCTATTGCTTGGTGACGCCGCGCCGGCCGGGCCGAAATTGCTATTTTTGCCTCGCTTCCGCCACGACTTTTTTTAAGCTGGACCATCTTTCCCTGCGGCCTGCCATCAGTCGCGACGATCGGAGTACCTCATGCGCGCAACGCGCCTCGCATTCCATGCCGTCCTGTTGTCGGGGGTCTTCTCGATAGGCCCTGCCTTCGCAGCGCCGGCGTTGCAAGCCCACCGCGCCGTCTACGATCTTACCTTGAAAAAAGCGTCCGATCAGTCCGGCATCACAGGCATATCCGGCCGCATGGTCTATGAGTTCAATGGCTCGGCCTGCGAAGGCTATACGGTGAAATTCCGCTTCGTCACCCAGATCGTCACCGCCGACAACACCAGGCTGACCGACCAGCAGACGACCACTTTCGAGGACGCCGAAGGCAAGACATTTTCGTTCGTGACAAAATCCTTCGTCGACCAGAATCTCGACAAGGAGGTCAAGGGCATCGCCACCAAAGAGACCAAGGGCCTGAAGGTCGACATCGACAAGCCTGAAAAGAACAGCGTCGAGCTGGCGACAACCCAATTCCCGACCCAGCATCTGGTCGAGCTGATCGGCAAGGCCGAAAAGGGCGAGAATTTTTACGAAACCAACCTGTTCGACGGTTCCGAAGACGCCAACAAGGTGATGACCACCACCGTCGTGGTCGGCAAGAAAACCGATGCCGACAAGGCCGACCCGGAAGCTTCGGCACTGGCAAAGCTCGCTACCGACAAATACTGGCCGGTCGACATCGCCTATTTCGACGACACCAACAAGACGGGCGAAGAGGTGCCGGAATACCGTATCAGCTTCAAGCTGCATGAGAACGGCATCACCCGCGATCTCGTCATGGACTATGGCGACTTCTCGATGACCGGCAAGCTGGTCAACCTGTCGCTGTTCGACCAGACGAAACCCTGTCCCGCCAAATAGTGCCGGTCTAGGCAGTTGATTTACCACGACACGGCGTGGTCGTAACGATCGACTTGAACGTGCCGCAATCGTCTCTCAACCTCTCCCCGGCGTCCAGGCGCGAGGGGGATCAGCTTGAGCAGGATCGATACATTCGTGGCGCCGCGGCCCAACCCGGCACTGATCAGGGCCATGACATCCGTCAACCGGATCGTCATGCTCCGCGGCATTCCCGGATTTCGGGATATCTTGCCGTTCAATCGCCTGGCCGGTCTGCGCGGCGTCTCAAATGTCCGCCATATCGACTTTCCCCACGCCGACCTTGAGCGGCTGAAGGCCAGTTGCGGGGCAGGGAAGGCGACCTTCATCACGCCCAATCATCCCGAGTTCTTCACCGACTGGATGATCGATAAGGAAATCGTGTCGCAGGTCAGCCCGCTCACGGCCTCATGGGCAACCAATGGTGTCGTCAACGGCCTTGGCCGGCTGATGCAGAAGTTCTGGCTGGCCAACAACCTCATCGCTCAGATTCCCGGCAATAGCGGGGCAGCCAAGGAACACTCCATCGCCTGGGCCTTGAAAGGCCATGGCGTGCTGCTGCATCCCGAAGGCGGCGTCGGCTGGCATGCCAATGTCGTTGCGCCTTTGCTGCCGGGTGCCATCGAGATGGGGCTGGAGGCCCTCAAGCGCGGCCGGGCCACGGATTCCGATTTCAAGGTCTGGATCGCGCCAGTCGTGTGGAAGCTCGCCTTCACCGGGAATGTCGAAGCGGCGCTGGCGAAGGAATGCGCTTATGTCGAGAAAAGCCTGAAAATAGAACGCCTTGCGACCGACACGCTGCCGCAGCGCATCCACCATGTCTATTCGGCGCTGCTGGCCCGCGATGAAGCAGCATCGGGCATGCCATCCGACGAAGGCGCAACCTATGCCGAGCGCCAGCAGGCGTTGGTTGCTGAACTCGGCCGCCGACTCGGCGAAAGCATCTCATTCGACGCTGCCATAACCGACACCGCAGAGCTTCTGCGGCGTGCGCGTCGCTGGCAACGCGAAAACACCGACGATACGGAACGGCAAAGCCAGGTCCGCGCGCTCGCCGATAGGGTTCAGAGGCTGCAGCGCATCGGACCCTGGGCCTGCGCCAATCCGCGCATCACCCAAGAGCAGATCGCCGAACATCTGAAGCGGATCCGCAACGACTATTGTCGAGGCGGGCTGCGCGACACGATAAACCGGTTCATTCCGCAGCCGGCCGGGCCGCGTTGCGCCCACATCCGGGTGCCGGAGGCACTGGGCTTGCATGAGCATGCGGGCTCGATCGACGATGCGGTTGCCGAACTGCACCGTCGCATGCAGGATACGGTCACCAACATTGTGGCCGAGCTTGCGGCCAATGGCGGCTTCATTTTCTATCCGAATCCATTCTATCGTCCCTGACATCCTGACGGGCCACGTGGCCCGCTGTGGTGGAGGATGGAAGGCAAACAGCAAGCTTCATGGCGGTCTATGTCGACGCAGCGATCTGGAACTGGGCCGGCCATCGCTGGTGCCATCTGTTGGCCGACGACACCGACGAGTTGCATCGCTTTGCCGCCCGGCTCGGCGTCAAGCGCTCATCCTACCAGGGGCCGCCCAAGACATCGGCGCCGCATTATGACATAACCGGCTTCGAGCGCGACCGTGCGGTGCGGCTCGGCGCCATCGAATGCAGCCGCGAGGAGATCGTCGCGGTCTTCCGGCGAGTGCGAGTGCCGAACGGGAAGATAAAGCGCTGACGGCAGGGCGCGGATCGTCGCACGCCGCATCACAGATCCCGCGGCGCTTGCGTTTATCGCGCATCCCCTCTATATGCGCGCTCATTCCACACACGGACTTTGGTGTCTGCCCGGGAGAAATCCGGCTGAAACCTCCGGTGGCGTTCGAGGACAAAGTCCAAAAATGCCTGTGTCCGTGGAGGCTAACCGGAAAGGAACTTTGAATGGCACTGCCTGATTTCAGCATGCGCCAGCTTTTGGAAGCTGGCATTCACTTCGGCCACCAGACCCACCGCTGGAACCCGAAGATGGCACCCTACATCTATGGCGCCCGCAACAACATCCACATCATCGACCTGTCGCAGACGGTGCCTTTGCTGCATCAGGCGCTTAAGCAGGTTTCCGACACCGTCGCCAAGGGTGGCCGCGTGCTGTTCGTCGGCACCAAGCGCCAGGCGTCCGAGATCGTCGCCGATGCTGCACAGCGTTCGGCTCAGTATTATGTCAACTCGCGTTGGCTCGGCGGCATGCTGACCAACTGGAAGACGATCTCGAATTCGATCCAGCGCCTGCGCAAGCTCGACGAGATGCTGGCCGGCGAGGCGCAAGGGTTGACCAAGAAGGAACGCCTGAACCTCGACCGCGAGCGCGAGAAGCTCGACAAGGCGCTGGGCGGCATCAAGGACATGGGCTCGACGCCCGACCTGATGTTCGTCATCGACACCAACAAGGAAGCGATCGCCATCCTCGAGGCCAAGCGCCTCGGCATCCCGGTCGTCGCCATCATCGATTCGAACTGCGATCCGGACAAGATCGACTTCCCGATCCCCGGCAATGACGACGCGGCCCGCGCCATCCAGCTCTATTGCGATCTGATCGCCAAGGCTGCGATCGACGGCATCGCCCGCCAGCAGGGCGCGCTCGGCGTCGACATCGGCGCTTCGGTCGAAGCTCCGGTCGAACCCGCGCTCGACCCGGCTCCGGCCCCGGCGTCGGAAGCTCCCGAAGCTTGATAATCGAAGGCCGGTTGCGGCCTTCATCTTTCTCATATTCTGGCACGCTAAACAGACGCACCATCGAATACCGATGGTGCGTCGGTGCATTTAAAACAAAGAGGCGACAATGAGCATTTCGGCTGCACAGGTCAAAGAACTCCGCGACTTGACCGGCGCGGGCATGATGGATTGCAAGGCCGCGTTGACCGAGACCAACGGCAACATGGAAGAGGCCGTCGACTGGCTGCGCAAGAAGGGTATCTCCAAGGCCGACAAGAAGGCTGGCCGCACCGCGGCTGAAGGTCTGATCGGCGTCGACAACGGCGTGCGCGAAGCTGCCGTCGTGGAAGTCAATTCCGAGACCGACTTCGTGGCCCGCAACGCCGCGTTTCAGGAAATCGTCGGCAACGTTGCCAAGGTTGCGCTGGCCTATGGCACGACGGAGGTTGTGGCCGCCGCAAAGTATCCAGGTTCCGACAAGTCTGTTGCCGACACCATCAAGGACGCTGTCGGCACCATCGGCGAAAACATGGGCTTCCGCCGCTCGGCCAAGCTCACCGTCCCGCACGGCGCTGTCGCTACCTACGTCCACAACGCGGTTGCCGACGGCCTTGGCAAGCTCGGCGTGCTGGTCGCGATCGAGACCACGGGCAATGAGCATGCAGCCAACGCCTTTGGCCGCCAGGTGGCCATGCATGTTGCCGCCACCAACCCTCTGGCGCTGACCGCAGAGCAGATCGATCCGGCCGCGGTCGAACGCGAGAAGGCGATCTTCTCCGACCAGGCGCGCCAGTCCGGCAAGCCGGAAGCGATCATCGAGAAGATGGTCGAGGGCCGTCTGCGCAAGTTCTACGAGGAAGTCGTGCTCCTGAAGCAGGCCTTCGTGCTCAATCCCGACATCACTGTCGAGAAGGCGCTGAAGGATGCCGAGAAGGACATCGGCGCCCCGGCCAAGATCACCGCCTACCTGCGCTTTGCGCTGGGCGAGGGCATCGAGAAGGAAGAGACCGATTTCGCCGCGGAAGTCGCTGCAGCGGTCAAGAAGTAAGCTGCCAAGCAGCTTTTCGGCTCAGGCAACTCGGCCGGGCGCTCGCGAGGGTGTCCGGCCGATTTCTTGTGTGACGTCGACAAAGGCGCGCAGCTTCGGTGCCATTGCCGCCCGGCGCGGAAAGTAGAGAAACAGGCCTGGTTCCTCGATTGCCGACTGCGGCAACACCTGGACAAGCCGACCAGCGGCCAGGTCGGCGCGCACCAGCGGCTCGAACACATAGGCCAGTCCCATTCCCGACAGCGCCAGGTCGATCGCGGCAAGCGAATCGGTGACGATGGCGGTGCCGCGCGTTTCCACGGCCACGTCCTTGCCGTCCTCCGTCAAATCCCAACGATAGACCGCGCCGGATCGCACCAGACGGTAGCCGATGCAATTGTGGGCGGCGAGATCGGCCAGGCTGTGCGGGCGGCCATGCCGGCCGATATAGGCTGGTGACGCTACGATGATCACCTGGAATGGCGGGGTCATCCGGATCGCGATCATGTCCTGCGCGATCATTTCGCCAAGTCTGATGCCGGCGTCAAAGCCTTCGCTGACGATATCGACCAATCCTTCATTGGCAAAGATTTCCACTGTCACATCCGGATAGCGCTCGGCCATGGCCGTCACCACCGGCGTCACCGCCATCGGGACGGCGATATGTGATACATTGATTCTGAGCAGTCCCGCCGGGCGACCCTTGATGCCGCGGATACGCTCCATCCGCTCGGCGATATCCTGCAGCGCGGGCTCGGCCGTCGCGACAAGCGCCTGACCGGCCTCGGTCAGCGATACGCTGCGGGTCGTGCGGGCAAAGAGCGGCTGGCCGATGCGCTCCTCCACAAGGCGTACAGCGTGGCTGACCGCCGAAGGGCTCATGCCGAGTTCGGCAGCGGCAAGCGCAAAGCCGCCTCGCCGCGCCACGGCGACGATAACGGGAAGGTGGCTGAGCAGGTCGCGATCCATTCATGC
>NZ_RZQY01001420.1:0-390 GCF_003998575.1 Mesorhizobium sp. M7A.F.Ca.CA.001.10.2.1
CAACATCAACATGAAGCACCGAACTATGAAGCATTAGAACGCAATATCAGTGAATTACGTGAAAGGCTTGATGAGATATGGCAACAACTAAATTAAGTGCGACTAAATCAACGTCACGTGCCATTAATTACGCTGAGAAACGAGCCGTAGAGAAAAGTGGTTTAAATTGTGATGTCGACTATGCCAAATCGAGATTCAAAGCCACTCGTGAGTTATATGGCAAAACCGATGGGAATCAAGGGCATGTCATTATTCAATCGTTTCAACCGGGCGAAGTCACGCCCGAACAATGTAATCAATTAGGCTTAGCACTCGCTGAAAAGCTCGCACCGAATCATCAAGTAGCGGTCTATACGCATGCCGATACAGACCATGTACACAATCATATTG
>NZ_RZQY01001421.1:0-389 GCF_003998575.1 Mesorhizobium sp. M7A.F.Ca.CA.001.10.2.1
CCGCAATTTCGCCCACGCGCTCGCGCTTGTTCTGAAATCTGAAGGGCTCTGGTCGGACAATCCAGCCGATCCCGGCGGCGCCACCATGAAAGGGGTGACGCTCACCAATTTCCGCCGCTACGTGAAGGCCGATGCGACAAAGGCGGATCTACGCAAGATCAGCGATGCCCAGGTGGCGACGGTCTATCGCAGGTTCTATTGGGACGCCGTAGCTGGGGCTGAACTCCCTGATGGCGTGGATTACGCCGTCTTTGACTTCGCGGTAAATTCCGGGCCAGGCAGGGCTGCGAAGTACCTTCAGGCTGTCGTCGGTGTGACGCAGGACGGGCGCATAGGCCCAGCGACCATCGCCGCCGCAAACGGCAAGCCGGCGGGCGTTGTCATCGACG
>NZ_RZQY01001422.1:0-389 GCF_003998575.1 Mesorhizobium sp. M7A.F.Ca.CA.001.10.2.1
ATTGAAGCCTATGAAAATTATCAATCACATATTCAAAATTTAATCTATATTCATAGCGAAGATGATGAGCGGTTTGAAAAGGTTAATTCCCTAAGAGAAGGTAAACATCCAATAGTTTTCACAACAACCATTCTCGAAAGAGGGTTCACCATGGAAAAATTAGATGTAGTCGTTACAGAAGCGGATCAATTTTCAAAGGAGGCATTGATTCAAATAGCAGGTCGTGTAGGAAGAAAGAAACAAGCGCCAACAGGAAAAGTAATTTATTTGCATAATGGTGTATCAATGGCAATGATTTTAGCAAAGAAGGATATTAAAGACATGAATAAATTAGCTATTAGGAAAGGCTGGCTAGATATATAAATGCAACGATGTTTACAATGTTTAAA
>NZ_RZQY01001423.1:0-387 GCF_003998575.1 Mesorhizobium sp. M7A.F.Ca.CA.001.10.2.1
CTTGTAAGTTATTCGTTGTAGTGTCTAAACTTTGAGCAACTTGTTTTGCTTGTTCAACTTGGCTAATATTTTGAGCATTAGTGATTTGAGTATTTACGTTATCTTTTTGTTGGTTAGTAATATGAGATAACGTATCTAAATACTGTTGTGCATTTTGTTTAGCAGCTGATAAGTTTTCGTCACCGTTTAAATCGCCTTTAGCATGAAGCACTTGTTGAGCTTTCGCATTAATTGTATCAGCACTCATCTCTGGATTAGTTGAAGCATTGATGATGTCTTCAGCTGAAGTTACTGCGTTATTATATGAATTTTGATTATCAGGTGATGCATCGTTATAATCTTCACTATTTCTTACAGTATTTTGGTCAGCAATGCTTTGTCTTAATG
>NZ_RZQY01001424.1:0-387 GCF_003998575.1 Mesorhizobium sp. M7A.F.Ca.CA.001.10.2.1
CAAGATATCCCGTTCGAAACATTCTTAGGATTTAAAGGGGATAAAGTACCCGATATTGACTTGAACTTTAGTGGTGAATACCAACCCAATGCACATAACTATACAAAAGTATTGTTTGGTGAAGATAAAGTTTTCCGTGCAGGTACTATCGGTACAGTTGCTGAAAAAACAGCATTCGGTTTCGTTAAAGGTTATTTAAATGATCAAGGTATTCACAAACGTGGCGCAGAAGTTGACCGTTTAGTTAAAGGTTGTACAGGCGTTAAGAGAACTACAGGTCAACACCCTGGTGGTATTATCGTTGTTCCAGATTATATGGATATTTATGATTTTACACCAATACAATATCCAGCCGATGATCAGAGTTCAGCTTGGATGACAACACAC
>NZ_RZQY01001425.1:0-387 GCF_003998575.1 Mesorhizobium sp. M7A.F.Ca.CA.001.10.2.1
TTTCATGACGGAAACCACCTGGACCATTTCCTCGACCTTTATCTCCAACTGTAGCAAGAGTATCTCTGTTTATTTTGCCGTTAGTTACAACATTTTGTGTATGAGTTGAAGTCGTACCAGTGTGAAGTTTAATCGATGGTATTTTAGGCATACTTAATTTTTTACCTACCCAGTTAACACCACTGATCAATTTATTTAATCCGCCTTTAACTCCGCTGACCATACCGCCAATATGTCCTTTGATTCTACCAATCAATGTTTTTAATCCACTGGCCATATTTCTGAATGTATTTCTAACACTGCTCCATAAACTTTTTGCAAGACCAGTAACAGAGTTTTTTATACCTTTCCATTTAGAAATCGTATCACTTTTCGCTCTACTGAATG
>NZ_RZQY01001426.1:0-386 GCF_003998575.1 Mesorhizobium sp. M7A.F.Ca.CA.001.10.2.1
TCACTGGATTGACAGACGGTACTGTCGGTGCTGTTGTGTCTGTTACAACTGTTGACGCTTTATCAGATGTGTTGCCTGCTTTATCTGTTGACGTTACTGGCAGTGTTTCTCCACCTTTTAAATCTTCGTTAGCTGGAATCTCAATCACATAGTTACCATTGTCATCTGCTGTACCAGTTGCTGTTGTGCCATCTGGGAATGTCACTGTTACTGTTGAGCCTGGTTCGGCTTTTCCTGTGATTTGTGTGTCATCACTTGTCACTGGATTCACTGATGGTACTGTCGGTGCTGTTGTATCTGTAACTGTAGTAGTCGCTTTATCAGATGTGTTGCCTGCTTTATCTGTTGAAGTAACTGGTAGAGTTTCTCCACCTTTTAAGTCCTCA
>NZ_RZQY01001427.1:0-385 GCF_003998575.1 Mesorhizobium sp. M7A.F.Ca.CA.001.10.2.1
GCTGCGACCGGCTCGAACGAAGGCGAAGCAGGAACGCAGTGGGCAGCGCTTGCCGGCGTCACCGCGGCACTTGCGATGTTCGGCGCGGCGCAGGGGTTGAGTTCGCCGCTGTTCACGCTGCTGATGCAGAAACAAGGCATGTCGCCAGCGCTGATCGGCTTGTCGGCGGCGATGATGCCGCTCGGGCTGATCCTTTCGGCTTCTTTCGTGCCCGCGGCTGTGCGGCTTGTCGGTGCACGCAACCTGGCGGTCGGCTGCTCGCTGATCGGCGCGCTCTGCTTCCTGGGTATCGGCTATCTGCAGGACTGGGTGGCCTGGTTCGTCATCCGCTTCATCATCGGCGTCGTCATCAACCCGCTCTACATCCTCGGCGAGGTGTGGGCAC
>NZ_RZQY01001428.1:0-384 GCF_003998575.1 Mesorhizobium sp. M7A.F.Ca.CA.001.10.2.1
AATGACATCTTGCGGAATACTAATAAAGCTTGCACCATTTTTACCTGATGTCGCTGTTCTCATTGCGTTTGTCATAACTTCTGATAAAGATTCAGGATCTTGAACTTCTTCACTATATTTTGTTGAATATTTTAATAAAGCAGCATTGTCGATACTTTGATGTGTTAAACGAAGTAAGTCATTACGTTTAACTTGTCCTCCTAATGCTAATACGGGATCTCCTTCAGATGTTGCTGTTAATAATCCAGTAGTCAAGTTACTCACTCCTGGACCACTTGTAACAAGTGCGACACCTGGTTTACCAGTTAATCGTCCTATACCTTGTGCCATCATTGCCGCGTTTTGCTCGTGACGCGTTACAATAAGTTCTGGTCCGTCGTCTTC
>NZ_RZQY01001429.1:0-384 GCF_003998575.1 Mesorhizobium sp. M7A.F.Ca.CA.001.10.2.1
TAATGGTGTTGTATTTTCACTAAATTGAGCCATGAATAATGCGCCAATCATAATGGTTAACATCCCAATGATACTCAATATACGGCCGCCAATTTTATCATATAAATTACCAGTTACAGGTGATAACAATCCCATAATCAACCCGCCAGGCAATAAAATAAGTCCTGATTCTAATGGTGACCATTTCATCATCGTTTGCATATAAATCGGTAAAATGGTTAGATTCCCTATAAATAACATGAACATGAGTACAATTAAGACCATCGCGATTGAAAAGTCATTATATTTAAACACTCTAAACTCTAATAATGGTGATTCTAGTTTTAATTGTCGGAAAATAAATGCGGTTAGTACTATTATCGCAACAATAATAGTGATATAAAC
>NZ_RZQY01000142.1:0-10870 GCF_003998575.1 Mesorhizobium sp. M7A.F.Ca.CA.001.10.2.1
ATCCATGTCGCGGCTCCCGCTGATACGACGGGCGCCGGCGATTCCTTCAACGGCGGCTATCTTGCGGCTCGACTTGCCGGTCACGAACCGCTGGAAGCCGCACGCCATGCCCATCGTGTCGCCGCCGCCGTAGTGCAGGTACGTGGCGCACTGGCGCCGTTCGAGACGCTGCGGGCGGCGTTCGAAGGCTAAGGTAGCCGGAATCTGTATTCCGTGACGTGGTGGTAGATCGCGCCCGGCCACAGCGTCGCCTGCGGGAAATAGGGCCGGTTCGGCGCATCCGGCCAAATCTGCGGCTCGAGGCAGAAACCGCAAAAGGCCTTGTAGTTCCGCCCTTCCAGCCCGGTGCGCGGCGTCACATACTGACCGGTATAGAGCTGGACGCCGGGCTCAGTGGTCCAGACCTCCATCTCGACACCGGAACTGGCGCCTTGCGTCCACGCCGCCTGTTTGAGCGGCCCGCGTGTCGAAGCGAGGCAGAAATTCTGGTCGTAGGGCAGCTGTTCGCCCTCGGTCTCCATGCGCAACGGCCGCGCCTGGCGGAAATCGAACGGCGTGCCGTCAACCGGCTTGACCACCCCGGTCGGGATCATGTCGCCATCGACCGGCAGATAGGCGCCGGCATTCAACATCATCCTGTGGTCGAGAATGTCTCCGGCGCCGCCATCGTCCAGGTTGAAGTAGGAATGCTGGGTGAGATTGCACAGCGTCGGCTCCTCACAGGTGGCTGTCAGCTCGACGCTAAGCGTGCCGGGGATCTTCAACCGGTAGGTGCAGGTGACATCAAGCGCGCCGGGAAAACCCATCGCGCCGTCGGGATCGTGCAGGGTCAGCGTGACGAAATCCCTGCCATGCAAGGAAACCGTCCACGGCCGGTGGGAGTAACCTTGCGAGCCGCCATGCAGCGTATGCTTGTCGAGGAAGTTTTGCTCGGTCTGGTAGCGGCTGCCGCCAATGGTGAAGCGGCCGTCACGGATGCGGTTGGCGTAGCGGCCAACGACAGCACCGAAGAACGCCGTATCCGTCTCGTAGCCTTCCAGGCTGTCATAGCCGAGCACCAGCGGAGCATCGTGCCCGGTCAGGCGCAGATCCTGGATGATCGCGCCCAGACCGATGATGTTGGCTGTGATGCCGCCGCCCCTGATCGTGAAGCGACGCACCTGCTCGCCAGCCTGCGTCGTGCCGAAAACCTCGCCGTCCTTCATCGCCATGCCCGTAAATGCCAGTTGATCCAGAAGACTTCGGCTGGTTTTCCCACGAGAGATGGGCAGGCTATCGGCCTGCTCATCTCAGGGATAGCCTATCAGAGGCCGAGGCCGCCGATGCAGACATATTTGGTGTCGAGGTAATCCTCGATGCCCTGATGTCCGCCTTCCTTGCCGAGGCCGGATTCCTTGACGCCGCCGAACGGCGCTTCCGGCGTAGTGATGAGGCCTTCATTGACGCCGACCATGCCGTATTTCAGCCCTTCCATCACACGGAAGGCGCGGCCGAGATCGCCCGTATAGAAGTAGCAGGCGAGGCCGAATTCGGTGTCGTTGGCGAGGGCGACGGCTTCCTCTTCGGTCTCGAACTTGAACACCGGTGCGACCGGGCCGAAGATCTCTTCCTTCATGAAGCGCATCTTGGGTGTCGCGTTGGCGATGACCGTCGGCTGGAAGAACGAACCGCCGAGCGCATGGCGCTTGCCGCCGGCGACTATCTTGCCGCCCTTGGATGTGGCGTCGGCGATCAGTTCCTCGACCTTTTCGACCGCCTTCTCGTCAATCAGCGGTCCCTGCTGCACGCCGTCCTCGAGGCCGGAGCCGACCTTCAGCCCGTTGCTGGCGGCAGCGAGCTTCTCGACGAACTTGTCATAGACACCGGCCTGAACCAGGAAGCGGTTGGTGCAAACGCAGGTCTGGCCGGAATTGCGGTACTTGGCGGTGATCGCACCGGCGACCGCGCGCTCGAGGTCGGCGTCGTCGAAAACGATGAACGGCGCGTTGCCGCCGAGCTCCATCGATACCTTCTTGACGGTGACCGACGACTTCTGGATGAGAAGCTTGCCGACTTCGGTCGATCCGGTGAAGGTGATCTTCGACACCAGCGGATTGGCGCAGATCTCGTCGCCGATCTCGCTGGCCGAACCGGTCAGGATGTTGACGACGCCCTTGGGGAAGCCGACTTCCTCGGCGAGCGCGCCCCAGGCGAGACCCGAATACGGCGTCTGCGACGCCGGCTTGACCACCGCGGTGCAGCCGGCGGCGAGCGCCGGGCCGAGTTTGCGAGCCAGCATCGAGGACGGGAAATTCCATGGCGTGATGGCGGCAATGACGCCGACCGGCTCCTTGGTCACCAGGATGCGGCGGTCCGCCCATGGTGAGGGCACGACATCGCCATAGGTGCGGCGGCCTTCCTCGGCGAACCACAGGATATAGGCGGCGGCGGAGCCAATCTCGCCCTTCGATTCGAACAGCGACTTGCCCTGCTCGATGGTCAGCAGTTCGGCCAGCACGTCCTGATTGTCCATCATCGCGTCATGCAGCTTGCGCAGCAGCTTCGAGCGCTCGAGCGCGGTGGTCTTGCGCCACGACTTGAAGGCGACGGCGGCGGCCTCGATGGCGCGGCGCGTCTCGGCCTTGCCCGACTTCGGCACGGTGCCGATCTTGAGACCGGTGGCCGGATTGTTGACGTCGACCGTCTGGCCGCTGTCGGCCTGCACCCACTCGCCGTTGATGAGATTGGCCTGCCGCATGAAATGGCTGGTTTTCTGAAGCATGGTCTATCCTCCGTTCAGCGCCCTGACGGGCCGGTCTGTGAAATCTTCGGTGAGCGTGCGCCATGGACTGAAGCCGGCACGCCGGAGCCACTGCTCTTTACCGAGGGCAAGGCCCGCAAGCAATCGCAAGATGGCATATAGGGCTTGGGCCACAGCGAGACGAGAGCAGGCGACGTGCTTACCCCGATGCCTTACCCGAAAACGTGCAAGACAACAGTCAGCCAGAAAGCGGTGGTGACGGCGGCGCAGGCCGTGGCGATGGTCATCTGGTTCGACGCCAACGCCTGGCCGGTGTTGAACTGCACCGCGATCAGATAGGAATTGACGCCGGATGGCATCGCGGCCACCATCACCGCCACCTTGGCCGTCAAGGGCGGCAAGCCGAGCAGCCAGACGAAGACCAGGACCAGCGCTGGCATCAGGAACAGCTTCAGCACCGAAAGCACCAACGCCGGCCTGACATTGCCCGAAATGCCGAAGCGGCGCAGGCTGAGCCCCATGGCAAACAGCGCCACCGGACCGGCCGTATCGGCCAGCGCATCGACCAGGCGCATGGCGACATCAGGCAGCGGCGCACCCGTGATGCGCCATGCAAGGCCTGCCAGAATGCCGATGATCAACGGATTCATGAAAAGCCGCCTGAGGAAGCTACGGATAACGCGCAAGGGATGCACGGGTTCGCCGCTGCCGCGGCCGAAGACTTCGAACAACACGATCGAGGCCATCAGCATGATCGGCAGATGCACGGAGACCAGCAGCGACAGCACTTCGAAGCCGCTCGGGCCGAAGATGCCAAGAATGAAGGGAACGCCGAGCAGCACGATATTGGAAAAGGCGGACGAAACCCCGCCGACGACGCCGGCGCGGGCATCCCTGCCGAAGATACGGGTGGTGACCAGATGGCCGGCGGCCCAAGTGATGGCGACCGCGGCGAAATAGGCGCCCCACAGCGACCATGGCGCCACGCCGTGGAAATCGGACTTCACCATTGTCTGGAACAGAAGCAGCGGCATCGCCACGTTGATGGCAAATTCCGATATCCCCTCGCCGCTCGCTGGCTTCAAATAGCCGGTAAACCCGGCGAGATAGCCGAGCGCGACAAGGCTGAAGACGAAAAGGACGGTTTCGGTGAGCGGAGACATTTTTACCGTGACGGGCGAATTTCCCGTGATAGGCGAGCCACGACCGCGACGCAATCGCGCCTGAATTTGATCATCGTCGGCTGGCAGCGTTATAGAGGGTTGGATCATCAGGGCGGACACGAACGACAAATGGCTTTTGTCGGACTCTCGAACCTTAGTCGTTTGCGGCGGGCATGGCTGACGGCTATCGTCGCCGCACTGCTTTGCCTTGCCGCGACCGCGCTTGCAGTTGCCGAGACGAAAAGCCTTAAGGGCGTGGCGCTGATCATCGGCCAGTCGAATTACCTGCACATCGCCGCCCTGCCCAACCCCGCCAACGACGCCCGCGACATGGCCAAGATGCTGACCGACCTTGGCTTCGACGCCCGCAGCGTCACCGACCGCGACGCCACCAAGCTGAAGCGCGACCTGGAGCGGTTCACCGAAGATGCCGACGGCGCCGATGTCGCCTTCATCTACTACTCCGGTCATGGCATCGAGGCCGGCGGCGAAAACTATCTGGTTCCGGTCGATGCCGACGTCCCGTCGCTGAAGGATGCCGGCACCAGCCTTGTGCCGATATCGGCCGTCATGGAGGCATTGAAAAAGACAGTGCCGGTGACGATCATGCTGCTCGATGCCTGCCGCACCAATCCATTCCCCGCGGATGCCATGGTACGGCGCTCACCGACCGCTTCCGCCTCGCCCATAGGCGCCGGCGGGTTGGAGCCGGTGCGCGGCGCCAAGGCGCTCGGCAATGCACCGGCGGCCGACGCGAGCCTGGGTACAGTGGTCGGCTTTGCCGCAGAACCGGGTCATCCTGCACTTGATGGCGCCGCCGGCGAAAACAGCCCTTACGCGTCCGCCCTGCTGCGCCACCTCGCGGCGATGAAGGGCACCGAATTCGGCTCGGTCATGCGCATGGTGACCGAGGAGGTCTATCTCGACACAAAAGCGAAGCAGCGTCCCTGGATCAATGAAAGCCTGCGCCGGCTGCTCTATTTCGGCGTCGCACCAGTGGAGCCGACCGGCGACGACGGACTGATCACAGGCGAAAGGCGCCAGCTCCTGCTGACGATTTCCGGCCTGCCCGACCCGAAACGGGCGCAGGTGGAACTGGCCTCGCTGCAGGAAGGCGTGCCGCTCGACGCGCTTTATGGCGTGCTGAAGGCGCTCGGCACGGAAAAGATCCCCGAAGACCCGACCGACCTGCAAAAGGTGCTCGACGCCCAGGCCGAGCGCCTGAAGAAGATGATGTCCGAGCGTGCAGCACTGCGCACCGACGATCCGGAGATCAAACGGCTTGTCGCTTCCGCCGACAAGGCGATCGGCCAGGGCGCCATCGTGACGGCGCGCAAATTCCTCGACGATGCGGTCGGCCGGGTCGAGCAGACCAACGATGCGGTCGATCAAGCCGAGGATCTCGTCAAGCAGAAGCGTCTTGCCGACGCCGCGATCTATGCCAGGCGCGCCGATGCCTCGGGGCTGGTCTTCGATTACAAATCCGCTGCCGGCGACTATGCCAAGGCGTTTTCGCTGGCCGGAAAATGGGACGACAAGCTGCGCTGGAACTACAAGAACCAGGAAGCCGAGGCGCTCAACGCCTACGGCTACGCCACCGGCGACCTCGATGCGCTGCAGCACGCCATTGAGGCCTATCGCACCATCCTGAACTTCATCCCCAATGGCGAACAGAATCGCGACTGGGCCATCACCCGCAACAACATGGCGGTGGTGCTGCAGACCATCGGCGAGCGCGAGACGGAGACCGCGCGCCTTGAAGAGGCAGCCCGGATCTTTCGCGATTCCCTTGTCGTGTTCGAGCGCGAGAAGGACGACCTCAACTGGGCCGCCGCGCAGAACAATCTGGCCAATGTGCTGTTGAAGATCGGCGAGCGCGAGAGCGACCCGAAGCGCCTGAACGAGGCGGTTGTGGCGATGCGCGCGACGCTCCAGAAACGCCCACGCGAAAAAGTGCCGCTCGAGTGGGCCGCTTCGCAGAACAATCTCGGCCTGGCGCTCTATGCGCTTTCCGAGCGCGAGGCCGCCGGCGAACATCTGACGCAAGCCGAGGCGGCCTACCGGCTGGCACTTGAGGAATACACACGCGAAACGGCGCCGGTGGAATGGGCGATGGTCGAGAACAATCTCGGCAACACGCTGGTGTCGCTCGGCATTCAGCTCAACGACAAGGCGAAGATAAACGAAGCGGCCGACGCGTTCCGTGCCGCGCTCGAGGTGCGAACCCGTGAGACCTTCCCCGTCTCATGGGCGACCAGCAGGCTCAACCTCGGCAACGCGCTGAGCGGCGTCGCCCGCTTCGATATGGGCACCGGCGCGCTTGAAGAGGCCGCGGCCGCCTATGATGACGCACTGACGGTCTTTACCCGGCAGCGTTTCCCGATGGACTGGGCGTCGGCGCAGAACAATCTCGGTTCGATCTACCAGACGCTTGGCCAGCGCACCCGCGACGCGGCCAAGCTGGAGCAGTCGGCGAGCGCCTTCCGGGCGACCCGGCAGGTCTATGTCAGACGGAAATTCCCTCGCGATTGGGCAATGAGCCACTACAATCTCGGCAACACGCTGCAGCTTCTGGGCGGCGTGACCGACAAGCCGGAACATTATGGTGAAGCCATTGCCGCCTACCGCGATGCGTTGCGCGAGTACAAGCGCGAGACGAATCCCCGCCAATGGGCGCTAGCCCAGGCCGGCCTCGGCTCGACGCTGCACTGGCTGAGCATGAGCAATGCCGACTCCAGGACCCTGCTTGAGTCCATAGCGGCCCGCCGGGCAGCCCTCGAAGTACTCACCGTCGACGCGGCACCGGTCGACTGGGCCAACGCCCAGAACGGCATCGGCATGAGCCTGCTCAACCTCGGAAATCTCGAACGCACCGGCAAATATCTCGGTGACGCCGAGGCCGCCTTCACGGCGACGCTGAAGGTATTCTCGAGGGAAGGCCTGCCCATGCAATGGGCCTTCGCGCAGAACAATCTCGGTGACGTCAGCTGGAACCGAGCCAGCTATGGCGGGGGCAAGGCCGAATATCAAAAGGCGATCGAATTCTTCGAGAACGCCAAGCAGGGCTTTACCGAAGCCGGCTACACGATCCCCATCCCGCTCACCGACCAGAAGATCGATCTGGTGAAGAAGCAGATGGCGAAGAAGTAGGTCTACGCATCCCGCCGACCGCGCCTTGTCTTTCGGCTGGCTTTACCGTCCCTATATGTCCCGTCACCGGAACCCATTGCCGGGAACCGGAGAAGGATAGCGGATGATTCGATTTGCCTTGGCGTTGTTCCTGTTTCTTATTCCCGGCGTAGCCCACGCCACGGATGCAGGCTGGGCGCTGCTGCGCGATGGCGGACATGTCGTGCTGCTGCGCCATGCCATGGTCACCGGCACCACCGACCCGGCCAATTTCGACATCGACAGTTGTGCCACCCAGATGAACCTGTCGGCGCGTGGCAAGCAGCAGGCGAGCAAGATCGGCGCTCTGTTTGCCGCCCGTGCGGCACCGATCGAGCGTGTGCTGTCCAGCCGCTATTGCCGCTGCCTCGACACTGCCCGCATCGCCTTCGAGGCCGAGCCGGAGCTGTTTGCTCCGCTCGATCTCCTGAAGGGCGACGAGGCGCAGAAAGCCGCGCAGATCGCGGCGATCCTCAAAGAAATCCGCGCCTATTCCGGCTCCGACAATCTGGTCATGGTTACCCATCTGGAAGACATCGTGGCGCTGACCGGCATCTCACCGCGCGAAGGCGAGGCCGTGGTCGTGGAGCCGCAGGGCGATGGCCTGCGCGTGCTCGGCCGCGTCACCTTCTGAGCGCCCTGCGCGCGATCGCTGACGTCGAAAGCGGTGTTGCCTAAATGCCACCGCCGCAAGAAGCCGCAAATCCGCCACGACAATGCCGCTTGCGACAACCCGTCGCAGGGGCTATAGGCGCGCTCCCGGTCACGAGAACCGAAGTGAGCACAACGGTTGGAGCTTTCGCCTCCGCCCGTGCAGGCGGCTTTGCCGCCCTGTATACGGCGCTGCTTTGGGGATTGGGATCGCGGATGTAGCTCAGCGGGAGAGCGCCGGATTTGGGTCCGGAGGTCGGGGGTTCAATTCCCTTCATCTGCACCACGGATAGCTCAGTTTGGTTAGAGCATCAGATTGTTAATCTGACTGTCGAAGGTTCGATTCCTTCTCCATTGGCCTGAAAAGCCATCCGAAAAACGGTCCGGGGACTGGAATGCGAAAGACTGGACGGATGGCCCAAGCCCTCGGGCGCGGATCATCCCAAGCGTCTTTCGCCATCGGCTCGCGGCCAGGCCCGCGGTGACGATCAAGGCGCAGCGTCGCCGGCAAGGGAGGCCAAGGCCTCCGGCGCCCGCTTCACTGCCCCGCGATCCGCTCCCGAAGGCCCGCCACGGATTGATGCCACCAGTCCCCGGATCATTCGTGCCCGGGCTGTGACGCAAGAGACGACGTGAAACGAGAAACGAAAGGAACGATCGACGCATGACTTGACGCCTCGCATGGGGCCATGCCCGACAGGAGTAAGACAATGACAATTCTCGACAAGGTTCTTGGGCGCGAGCGCGTCCTCGTAAAGGAAAACGAACGTGCCCTCACCCTCCACAAGGGGGAAATCAAGACTGTCCTGCTGCCGGGCGAGCACTGGCTCGCCAACCGGCGCGGCAGCCTCGAAGTGTCCCGGCACGATCTGAAGAACCCGGAATTCGTTTCGGCATACGAGAAGGCGTTGTTCGACAAGCTCCCGGATGTGGCCGCGCGTCATTTCACCGTCGTTCGCACCGGGCGCACGGATGTCGCCATCATCGAGCGCGACGGCAATCTGCACGCCGTGCTGGCGCCGGACCGCAAGCTGGTGCTGTGGACGGATGCCGGCCCGTGGAAGGTGACGCTGATCGACACATCAGTCGATCTCGCCATCGATGCGGCGGTCATGCGCCGGCTCGGCCAGGCCCGGAAGGCGGAATTGATGTCCGTCCATCCGGTCGTCGACGGTCAGGCCGGACTGCTGTTCATCGACGGTGTTCTGGTCAGGACGCTGACGGCGGGCGTGCATGGCTTCTGGAACGTCGGACGCATGGTGCAGATCAAGGTCGTCGACCTCAAGCGCCAGTCGCTCGACGTTGCCGGGCAGGAAGTGCTGACCAAGGATCGCGTGACGATCCGCGTCAACATCGCGGCCGAATACCGGGTCGTCGATCCTGTCAAGGCGGTGAGCATGGTGAAGGACTTCTCCGAAGCCCTTTACCGCGCCCTGCAGTACGCCTTCCGCAAGACCCTTGGCGCGCTGACACTCGATCAGATCCTTGAAAAGAAGGTGACGATCGACGAAGAGGCCGCTGGCAAGGTCCGCGCCGATATGGCCGAGATCGGGGTGGAGGTCAGCGATATCGCGCTCAAGGATGTCATCCTGCCGGGCGAGATGCGCGAGATCCTCAACCAGGTGGTGTCGGCCGAAAAGCAGGCCGAGGCCAACATCATCCGTCGCCGCGAGGAGACGAACGCGACGCGTTCCCTCCTCAACACGGCCAGGGTGATGGCGGAAAACCCGGTGATGCTGCGGTTGAAGGAGCTCGAGGCTCTGGAAACCATCGCCGGCAAGGTCGAGCGGCTGACCGTCCACAACGGAACCGGCGGGCTGCTGAACGATCTGGTCAAGCTCCGCGACAGCTGATGCATGTCGCCCAAAGTGGTTCCGGTTTTGGAAAAACGACCTGCATCGAAACAAAGGCTGACGTGACGTCAACAGAAGGGCCGCCGGGTAAACCGGCGGCCCTTCTTGCGTTTCCTGGATGCCCTACCCATCTGCGCCCGGCGCATCAGGCCTTTTCCTGCCGGGAAAAACCGATTAGACAGCGCCCAAACAAGATGCGGACAGATTCCGCCCGCAACCGAAGGAAAAGCCCTTGTCCACCACGTTCGACAAAGTCGCCAAGATCATTGCCGACACCAGCGAGATCGATATCGACACGATTACGCCCGAGAGCCACACGATCGACGATCTCGGCATCGACAGCCTCGATTTCCTCGACATCGTCTTTGCCATCGACAAGGAATTCGGCATCAAGGTGCCACTGGAAAAGTGGACCCAGGAGGTCAATGACGGCAAGGCTTCGACGGACGATTACTTCGTCATGAAGAACCTGTGCGCCAAGATCGACGCGCTGGTTGCCGCCAAGACCGCCTGACATCGGTTGAGCGTTCGATCTTGACGCGCTCTGCCGCCTGACCCACAAAGCCGCACATGAGCAGCCCCCGCGACGTCGTCATATCAGGTATCGGCCTTGTCTCCTCGCTGGGGGAAGGTCCGGACGCCCATTGGCAAAAGCTCGTGCAGCCGGGGCTGGAACCGGTGCTCGAAGCGGCGCGCTTTGCACCCTATACCGTTCATCCATTGCCGGAGATCGACTGGAACCTGCAGATCGCCAAACGTGGCGATCAGCGCCAGATGGAAACCTGGCAGAGGCTCGGCACCTATGCCGCAGGCCTGGCGCTGGACGACGCCGGCATCAAGGGCAATGACGAACTCTGCACGACCATGGACATGGTCGTGGCCGCGGGCGGCGGCGAACGCGACGAGGCGGTCGATGCCGCCATTCTCGCCGCGTCGGAAAGCCGCAACGACCGCGATGTGCTGATCAACGAGAAATTGACCACCGAATTGCGGCCGACACTGTTCCTGGCGCAGCTTTCCAATCTGCTCGCCGGCAACATCTCCATCGTCCACAAGGTGACCGGCTCATCCAGAACCTTCATGGGCGAGGAAGGTGCCGGTGTCGCCGCCGTCGAGACAGCAGCCGCGCGCATCCGCTCCGGCCAGTCGACGCACATCCTGGTCGGCGGCGCCTTCCAGACCGAACATTCCGACATGCTGCTCGGCTATGAACTCGCCGGCTATCTGCATCGCGGCCAGTGGAAGCCGGTCTGGCAAAGACAGGGGGCTGAGGGCGGCGGCGTCGTGACTGGATC
>NZ_RZQY01001430.1:0-384 GCF_003998575.1 Mesorhizobium sp. M7A.F.Ca.CA.001.10.2.1
TTATTAAGCACAATTCAACATAAAGTACAGACATTTGTAACTACGACATCCGTATACTGTATTGATCATGAAATCATGAATAACGCTAAGTTATACCGTATTAATCTAGGTGAAATTATAAAGTAACAGAAAGTGATGGTGAATACATTGTCAGATGTAAACAACAATGATAATTATGGTGCTGGCCAGATCCAAGTACTAGAAGGACTGGAAGCGGTTCGTAAACGACCTGGTATGTATATCGGTTCAACTTCAGAAAGAGGATTGCACCACTTAGTATGGGAAATTGTTGATAATAGTATTGACGAAGCGTTAGCAGGTTATGCTGATGAAATTAACGTAACAATTGAAAAAGATAATTGGATTAAAGTTACTGACAATGGA
>NZ_RZQY01001431.1:0-383 GCF_003998575.1 Mesorhizobium sp. M7A.F.Ca.CA.001.10.2.1
ATCATCTGCAGTACCAGTTGCTGTTGTGCCATCTGGGAACGTTACTGTTACTGTTGAGTTTGGCTCTGCTTTACCTGTGATTTGTGTATCGTCACTTGTCACTGGGTTCACGGTTGGTGCTTCTGGCGCTGTAGTATCCGTTACTGTTGTTGTCGCTGGATCTGATTGGTTACCGTCTTTATCTGTTGCTGTAACTGGTAATGTCTCTCCACCTTTTAGATCTTCATTCGCAGGGATATTAATCACATAATTACCATCTGCATCTGTTGTTGCACTTGCTGTATTGCCATCTGGGAATGTCACTGTCACTCTTGAGTTTGGCTCAGCTGTTCCTGTGATTGTTTTATCTTCACTTGTCACTGGATTGACAGTTGGTACTGTCG
>NZ_RZQY01001432.1:0-382 GCF_003998575.1 Mesorhizobium sp. M7A.F.Ca.CA.001.10.2.1
ATTAAATACATTGCTGAAGGGTATCCGGCACATGTCCCAATACCTATTAAAAATCTGGCTAAAATTAATCCATAAAACGATGGTGTCACTAACGCAATCATACTAGCCAATCCAACTAAACTCGTAGCAAATAAAAATAATCCTCTTGGACCAAAAATATCAATTAACTTTCCTATTACCGGTTGACCGATACTTGTAGCCAAATATAAAGACGACACAAGCCAAGCAGTTTGATAAAAAGGCACACCAAATGCTTGAGCAATTGGGACAAGCGCTACAGCCAACATTGAAGAATTAATTGGATTTAAAATCGAACCTAAAATCATAGGCGTATATAATTTTTTATTAAAAGTATTGCTAATAGCTTTTTTCGACATAAATG
>NZ_RZQY01001433.1:0-382 GCF_003998575.1 Mesorhizobium sp. M7A.F.Ca.CA.001.10.2.1
GTTTAAACCTTCCGTTGGTACTTTACTATTTTGATTATCATTATTTAATTCAGTTGGTAATTTTGGTGTTTGTAAGTCATCTAACGAAACAGCAGGTTGTACAACTTCTACGGCTGGGGTATTAACTTCATCATTTGTAGTAGTATTATCTTGATTACTAACGCCTTCCCCACTATTCACAACAGGATTATTAATATTTTCAGTTGTTGCGTCTTGGTTATTATTCTCAGTAGTAGCTTGATTAACGTTAGGGTCAACTACTTGATTTGTGTCACTGAATTGGCTGTCTACATTATTAGTTTGCTCTTGATTAACGACAGCGTTATCGACTTGGTTATTAGCAACCCCATTCTCTACTTCTGATGCTTCAGCACTATTAGTA
>NZ_RZQY01001434.1:0-382 GCF_003998575.1 Mesorhizobium sp. M7A.F.Ca.CA.001.10.2.1
CAGTTGTACCAAATTTGGGAAAAGCACCTGGTACTTGAATATCTAATTGGACTGCTTCTGAGAAGAAACGGTCACCATCAACATCTAAGAATCCTTCAAATGAACAATTCGCTATTCGTAGTCCATTTATACCACACGCATCAATTGCATGACCTCCAACAACATTTTTAAATGTAACACCAATAAATTGTATATCTTCTGCATGACCAACACACACCGCAGTATTATTATAAGGATACTTACTTCCATTCATATCAAATGTTCCACCTTTAATATGTATGTGACTGTTACCAGTGTATCCACGATAGAAAATATACGGTTTCCCATTTTTCAAAAGTGCGTCTTTACTACATCTCAATAGTTTTGTTTCATCATCTAAGAG
>NZ_RZQY01001435.1:0-381 GCF_003998575.1 Mesorhizobium sp. M7A.F.Ca.CA.001.10.2.1
GTCATATTACTCCTCCTCTTCTTGCATAGTTGAAAATGTTTTTAAAGCATGTTGACTTAGTAAATGTTCTGGATCAATCTCAACTGCTTGCTTAAAATATGCTATCGCTTCATTTATATCTTCATTCTTCATGTAAGTAGCCAGTCCTAGATTGTAAATCGCATCTACATGTGATGAATCCAATGACAACACATAGTTTAATTGTGTTATTGCAGCATCAAACATTTCTAGCTGACACAATACTAATCCATATTGAAACTGTACTTCTATATCATGTTGTTGATCTTTTTCAGCTGCTGTCATTAAAAATGGTAATGCTTCTTTATGCGCATTTAATTGATTAAAAGCCATTCCAATCATATAGTTACAATCTACAGGTTC
>NZ_RZQY01001436.1:0-380 GCF_003998575.1 Mesorhizobium sp. M7A.F.Ca.CA.001.10.2.1
ATTTAGAACTGCACATGAGATTGTTGGAAAAATTGTATTAGATTGTATTAATAACGGTATTTATTTACTCGATGTGCCTTTAACAGATTATCAATCCTATCACCAGAGTATAGAATCTGATATTTATGATTATCTAAAACCAGAAAATTGTTTAAAACGACGTAAAAGTTATGGTTCGACTGGTCAAGATGCAGTTAAACATCAACTATCAGTTGCTGAAAAATTATTAAAAGCATAAGTTATTTTATAGGAAGTCGTTCAGAATTATAGAGTTGTAGCCTGAGACATTGATTTGTCCCAGGCTTTTTCATTTTGCGTAGAAACCACTTTTTTATATTTATACTTAATAGTTTCACAACTTTTAAAAATAAACATTATAT
>NZ_RZQY01000143.1:0-10865 GCF_003998575.1 Mesorhizobium sp. M7A.F.Ca.CA.001.10.2.1
GCGGTCCATCGGGCCGTAGACCGAAGCAAGTCGCACCGAGACCGCCGACAGGTCGAACAGGTCGGCATAGCGGTTGGTCACCATCTCGGAGGCGAATTTCGAGATGCCGTAGAGCGTCAACGGCGCGACATAGCCGTCTTCCGGCAGCGGCTCGCTGCTCCAGTCGGGGCCATTGTGACGGTAGACGGAGCCGGAACTGACATAGACGAAGCGCTTGAGGTCCGGTCTCTCTCGCGCCCAGTCCAGCATCCGCACGGTGCCCATTAGATTGACGTCGACGATGCGGGCCGGGTCTTCGGCCTCGGGCTGCCGTTTTGCCTCCGAGGCGCTGCCGCGCGAGATCGGCGTGATTGTCGCGCCATGCACGATCGCCGTGATGCCTTGCTCGTCTAGCGCCGCGGACCAGGCTTTCGGGTCGAGGACGTCGGCGGCGACCACTGTGAGCCGGTCGCGCACCGGGGCGAAATGCTTTTCGGCCGCCGCGTCCAGGCCGGACCGGTCGAGGATCACGGCCCGGGCTTGCGGATCGCGGTCGAGCCATGCGCGCGCGACCACGCTCATGACAAAGCCGGTGCCTCCGGTGACAAGCAGCGTCATGTGAACTCCTTCTAAGTTGAACGAACAGGATCAGCGCGTTGCATAGCCGCCGTCCACGAGCATGTCGGATCCGGTGACGAAGGATGCGTCCGATGACAAAAGGAAAGCGGCCGCCGCGGCGATCTCATCCGGCTCTGCGATGCGGCCGAGCAGATGGGCGGGGCCAAGACCCGCATTGGCGGCCTCGAAGTCCGGAAATCTGCGCAGCAGGCGCGCTGTCGCCACCGCGCCCGGCGACAGGCTGTTGACGCGCACATTGTCCGGCGCATGGTCGACCGCCATCGCCTTGGCGAGATGGATCAGCCCCGCCTTGGCAGCGCAATAGGCGACGGCATTGGCGGTGGCGACGCGTCCGAACTGCGAGCCGATGAACACCACCGAGCCGCCGCCACCCACCGCGATCAACGGCACCGCGAACTTGCTCATCAGGAACGCACCGGTCAGGCTGACGTCGAGTTCGCGGCGCCAGGACTGTTCGTCGAGATCGACGACGGTGGCATTGGTCGATGGCGCGGCGGCGTTGTGCACCAGTCCGTCCAGCCGGCCGAAGCGCTGCCTTGCGATGTCGACGGCGCTGCGAGCCTGCTCCGCATCGGTCACATCGCAGCCGCAGGCGGAAGCGGCGGCGCCGAGCTCATCGGCAAGGGCTTGCGCCGCCTCCAGCTCATAATCGGCGCAGATCACGCCGGCGCCTTCCGCGACGCAGCGCCGGGCAATGGCCGCGCCAATGCCGCTTGCGGCGCCTGCTATCAGGACAGCGCTGCCTTCGAGACGGTTCATCGCGGCCTCCTCAAACCCGTTCCTCGATACGTTGCATGACCGGCGCCGTGACCGGCCGGCGCAGAAGATTGTAGCAGGCGGCCAACGTGACCAGGGCAGCGCCGCCGCCGAGCAGCAGGAACATGGCGGGAGGTCCAAGATGCGCCATCAACCCCGCGGCGACGCCCGGCGTTGCCACATTGCCGATCGAGTAGAGCAGGAGCAGCGTGCCGGAGGCGGCGACCATGTGCCGGCTATGAAGCTGCGATGCGCCGAAGGCCATCGCCACCGGATAGATCGTCAGCGCCGTGGCGCCATAGATGAAGAACAGCACGAAGAGCAGAGGCACCGACAGGGTGCCGACCCAAGCGATCAAGGCGCAGGCCGTCACCGATACCAGCCCTTGCACCAGCAGTATCAGGCGGCGGTCGAAACGGTCAGAAAGCCAGCCGACCGGGGTCTGCGCCACCATTCCGGCAATGCTTATCGTGGTCACCAGCCAGACCGTGGCCGCCGCCGACAGGCCGATCTGCGTTCCGTAAAGAGGCGTCAGCACGAAGACGTTCATGTTGGTGATGCCGCCCTGGAAAATCGCCACGACCGTCACCGGCGCCAGCCTGAAGAGCGCCAGCGGTCCCAGCCGCCTGTCTGCCTTGGCTCCGGACGCGGGCGCCGGATCACTCGGCACCGAAGGCAGCGCCGGCCAGCGCACCCCGGCGAAGTTGGGCGCAAAGGCCACAAGCACCGTCGCCATCGCGACCAGAAACAGATGCGGAGATTGCGGACCGACCATCGCCACCAGGACCTGGCCAAGCAGCACGGCAATCGCCGTCGTCAGCATGTAGAGCGCGAATAGCGAGCCGCGATTGTGCTGTTCGGCATAGAGATTGATCCAACTCTCGCAGACGACGAACATCGAGGCCATCGACATGCCGCCGAGCAGCCGCAAGCAGAACCATGCCGGCATGAAGTCGGTAACGACGAAGCCCAGGGCCGACAGCAGCGCAGTTGCCAGGACCAGCAGGAATGTCCGCTCATGGCCGTAGCGGGTGACCAATGGACGCGTCACTAGGCATCCGATCAGGAAACCGGCCGGATAGGCGGTCAGCACGATCTGCACGGTTCCGGGATCGACGCCGGCTTTGCCGAGGTGGAACGACACCGCTGTCGTCAGCATGGCGCTGCCGATACAGGCGAAACAGACGCCTGCCATCATCGGCAGCGTTGCGCGGGAGCGCTCGGCGTTCTGCCAAAAGCGCATCGCGGATTGACCGATCGATCCCATGAATGCCGCGCCTGGCCGACTAGGACGGACGCCGGAGATCGCAAGCAGGATCGACAAGCGGCGCCGGATTCTTGTGCATTGCGACGGCTCCCCTTGGCAGTCACGCTGGCCGGCGGCTGCTCTCCCAAACAGAAGCTACACCCAGTCATGCCTGCTGCAAGCGAAGATTGACACGGCTATGGCGTCATTTTTTTTGGCCATCCCGGCGGCGGAAAACGGCGTTGCGCCCTGCGAAAGGCTTTACAGTCCTTTAGTGCGCTCCCTACGATAGGTCGCCTGTCAAAGATCGAGAGGGGACCCCGAGATGACGATCGAACGTCTTGAGAACGGCCAACGCTTTTGCCGGGTGTTGCGCCATAACGGCACCGTTTATGTTTCCGGCCTGACGGCGGACGACCTTTCAAGCGACACCACCGCGCAGAGCAAGCAGATATTCGCCAAGATCGATGCGCTTCTGGCCAAGGCCGGCAGCGACAAGTCGAAACTCCTGAGCGCTCAGATCTGGCTGCGTGACATCGCCGACTTCGACATGATGAATATGGCTTGGGATGCCTGGATCGACCGCAGCGCCATGCCGGTGCGCGCGACGGTGGAGGCGCGGCTTGCCGGCGACCAGTATCGCGTCGAGATCATGGTGACGGCGGCGGTCGGCTGACGCCGATTGGGGTGGGCAAACCGAATGCATGAGCTGGTGATCAAAGGCGGACGCGTTGCCCTCGACGACGGTTGGGCCGAATGCGATATCGCCATCGACGACGGCCGCATCGCCGCCACCGGGACGGGCCTGGCCGGCAAATCCTTGATCGGCGCCGGCGGTCGTTGGGTCATGCCGGGCGGCATCGATGCCCATTGCCATCTCGACCAGCCGGTCTGGGGCGGGGCCGGCAATGCGGATGATTTCGAATCCGGCACCATCTCGGCTGCCTTCGGTGGCACGACATGCATCGTCCCGTTCGGCATGCCGGGTCCGGAGATGAGCACCGTCGCCGCCATCGATCGAGCGCTCGACCGTGCCACAGGGCGCGCGGTGATCGATTACGGGCTGCACGCGGTGGTGACCATGGGCACCGGCCCGGATGTCGAGCAACAGCTTTCGCTGCTCGCCGGCCGCGGTATCGCGTCGGTCAAGCTGTTCATGACCTATCAGGGCTTTGCCGTCGATGACGATCTGTTCTTCAGGGTGCTCGATGCTGCCCATAGGCTTGGCTGGATCGTCATGGTCCATGCCGAGAACGATGCCGCCATAAGGCGCACGCGGCAGCGCCTGATCGATCTCGGCCGCACCGATATCCGCTACCATGTCGTTGCCCACAGCGAGACAATGGAGCGGGAGGCAACGCATCGTGCGTTGGCCTTCGCCGAAATGACCGGCGCGCGCATGACCATCGTCCACGTCTCCTCCTGGCAGTCGGCCGAGGAGGTGGCGCGGGCGCGCGGGCGAGGGGTGGATGCGATAGCCGAGACCTGCCCGCAATATCTGTTCATCGGCGCCGCCGACCTCGACCGGCCGGCCATGGATGCGGCGCGCTTTGTGTTTTCGCCGCCGCCGCGCTCGCCGCGCAGCCATCGGCATCTGTGGCAGGCGCTGATCGATGGCGGCATCGACCTGTGGTCGTCGGACCATTCGCCCTATTTCTTCGCCGACAAGATCGCTCGGTCGCAGACACCCGACTTCACCACCACGCTGAGCGGCATTCCCGGCATCGAGACTCGTCTGCCGCTGCTCTTCTCGGAGGGACTGCTGAGCGGCCGCCTGACGCTCGAGCGCTATCTCGATCTCACCTCGCGCAACGCCGCCGCGATCTATGGCCTGGCCCATGCCAAGGGGCGCATAGCGGTCGGCCTCGATGCCGATCTGGCGCTGTGGGATCCGACAGTGACCTGGACGCTCGGGCACCGGGCGCTGCATTCGCGTGTCGACTTCACGCCCTATGAGGGCAGGAGCGTGACGGGCAAGCCGACCACTGTGCTGGTGCGCGGCGTGCCGGTTGTCGCCGACGGCGAACTCCAGGTGCAGCCGGGGTTCGGACAGTTCGTAGAGCGCAGCGCCGCCGATCCGGCCCGCTCGGGAAAACCAGTCGAGGAGATGATGCCGTGGCTCGATGCCTGACTATCGCGGTCGCCCAGACCGGGCCAATCCAGCGCAGTGCGACGCGGAGCGAGACGGTCGATCGCCTCATCCACTTGCTGGAACAGGCAGCTTCCGCCGGGGCGGAGATTGCCGTGTTTCCCGAGATGGCGCTGACCACTTTCTTCCCGCGCTGGCGCATCGACGATCAGGCGGAGATCGACGCCTTCTTCGAAAGGGCAATGCCGGGGCCCGAAACGCGATGCCTCTATGATGCCGCCGCCCGCCTCAAGATCGGCTTCGCGCTCGGCTATTGCGAGATCGCAAGGGAAGACGGCCGCACGCGCTGTTTCAACACCATGGACCTTGTCGGCCCGGACGGGCGGTTCATCGGCCGCTACCGCAAGATGCATGTGCCGGGGTCGAGCGAGCCGGAGGAAGGCATCACCACGCATCTCGAACGTCGCTATTTCGAACCGGGCAATCTCGGCTTTCCGGTCTTCGACTATCGCGGCGTGCGTGTCGGCATGGCGATCTGCAACGATCGCCGCTGGCCGGAAACCTACCGCATGCTTTGCCTCAATGGCGCCGAGGTGGCCTTGCTCGGCTACAACACGCCACTGCTGCTCGACGAGGCGCCGGCGCTGGCGCATCTGCGAATGTTCCACAACCATCTGCCGATGCAGGCCGGCGCCTACCAGAACACGCTGTGGGTCGCTGCGGCCGCCAAGGCGGGGCTGGAAGACGGCCAGGCACTGATCGGCGGGTCCTGCATCATCGCGCCGACCGGCGAGATCGCCGCGCAGGCGATGTCGCTCGACGACGAGGTCATCGTCCACCGCGCCGATCTCGACCTGATCGAGACCTGCCGGAAAGTGAATTTCAACTTCGCGCTCTATCGCCGCCCCGACCAGTACCGGCGCATTTCCGAACCGGCCTGAGATCGAAACTTGATGGCCCCCAGCGAAACCAGCCAGGACACGGCGCCGCGCGCGACCGAGCCGCTGTCGCTCGGCGAGATCGTGGAAAACGGTCTCTGCATCGGTTGCGGGCTCTGCCGTTCGATCGCCGGTCCCGGCAAGGTCGAGATGGCGATGACGCCGGAAGGGCGCGAGCGGCCGGTGGCGATGCAGGTGTTGGTCAGGTCGACGCTGACGCGGGTCAACGCAGTCTGCCCGGGAACGCGCATCGCCGGTCCACCGCCGGCGCAGGCGAGCAATGCAGCGTTGACGGACACCGTCTGGGGCCCCGCCGAACGGCTTGTGCTCGGACGCGCGGGAGATCCCACGGTGCGGTTTGTCGGATCGGGAGGCGGTGTGCTGACGGCGCTTGGGCAATTTCTGCTGAGCTCGGGACGCGTCAAGTTCGTGCTGCATGTCGCCGCATCACGCTTACAGCCGATGCGCAATGAGCGGCGCCTGAGCTTCGATGCCGTTTCGATGATCGAGGGCGCCGGCTCGCGCTACGGCCCCACGGCGACGCTGGTGGATTTCGACGACATCCTTGATCGCGGCCAGCCCTTCGCGCTGATCGCCAAGCCTTGCGATATCACCGCCGTGCGCAATTTGGCGCGGCTCGATCCGCGCGTCGACCGATATATGCGCTATGCCCTGGCCTTCGTTTGCGGCGGCGCATCGGACCTTTCGAAATCGGAACAGGTGTTGCGGCGTTTCGGCCTCTGCGAGGACGAGCTCACGCTTTTTCGCTATCGCGGCCATGGCAATCCCGGCCTCAACCGGATCGAAACCAGGGACGGCCGCGCCTTCGAACTCACCTATCGGCAGTTGTGGGAGGACGAGGACAAATGGATGACCCAGCCGCGCTGCAAGATCTGTCCGGACGCGATCGGCCAGGTGGCGGATATCGCGGTTCATGACGCCTGGCTGAATGGTGGGCCGGCGGTCGAGGATGAGCTGCTCAACAGCATCATCGTGCGTACCGGGCGCGGCCTCGAACTGTTCGATGCGGCCGTCGACGCCGGCGCTCTGGAGATCAAGCGCGAGACCGGCATTGCCGAAATCAGCGAGTTGCAGTCGCACCAGGTGCGCAAGCGGCGCGCCGTCTGGGCGCGGCTGAAAGGCATGGCGATCGCCGGCAGGCCGGTGCCTTTTGTCACCGATCTCGCCCTTGCAGATTGCGCCGCGCAGAATTCGCTGGCGGAGAATCTGGCCGAGGGGCGCGGCGCTCGCGACCGCGCGCGGCGCGGACGCCTGGGTGAGCCGCCTGCCGTGCCGCGCGAAGGCCGGGCAATCATGTTGAAGGATGGGTTGAGATGAATGCCGCCGAGGAAACGGACGTCATCATTATCGGCGGCGGCATGGCCGGTGCCGGTGCGGCCTTCGAGATATCCCACTCCGCAAAGGTGGTGCTGCTCGAGCGGGAAAGCCATTGCGGCTACCACACGACCGGACGCTCGGCGGCAAGCTTTACCGAAAATTACGGCAACGGCGTCATCCGGCGTATTGTGCTTGCCAGCCGGTCTTTCCTGACCGAACCGCCAGCTGGATTCTCCGAGTATCCGCTGCTTGGCAAGCGCGGCATGATCACCGTGGCGCGCGCCGATCAGATCGATCTCCTGCGGGAGGATCTGGCGGCCGCGCAGGGGCTTGTGCCCTCCATCGTCGCCATGACGCCGGCCGAAGCGATCGCCAGCGTACCGGTGCTGCGCGCGGAGTATCTCGCCGGCGCCTATATCGAACCGCATTCGATGGACATCGACGTCAACGGCCTGCACCAAGGTTATCTGCGCGGCGCCCGCGCGCGCGGCGCGCGCATCGTCACCAATGCCGGCGTGACGGCGATCGACCGGCAGGGCGGCCAGTGGCGGGTCGAGACGCGGGCGGGGACCTTTCGCGCGCCAATGCTCGTCAATGCAGCCGGCGCCTGGGGCGACGAGGTCGCCATCATGGCAGGGGTGCGCCCGGTCGGCCTGCAGCCGAAACGCCGCACCGCCTTCAACATTCCATCGCCCGCAGGGGTCGACATATCGGACTGGCCGCTGGTCAACGATGTCGGCGCCGAATTCTATTTCAAGCCGGATGCCGGGCAGCTGTTCGTCTCGCCGGCCGATGCGACGCCGTCGGTGCCGATGGATGCTTATGCCGAGGACATCGACGTCGCCATCGGCGCCGAGCGTCTCGAAAGGGTGACCACGATCGAGGTGCAGCGCGTGTCGCGCTCCTGGGCGGGCTTGCGGACCTTCGTCGCCGACGGATCGCCGGTGGTCGGGCCGGATGATGAGGTTCCAGACTTTATCTGGCTGGTCGGGCAGGGCGGTTACGGCATCAAGACCTCACCGGCGCTGTCGCGCGTCTGTGCCAGTCTGATCGCCGGCAAGGGTTTTCCGGACGATGTCGCTAGGCAGGGCGTTTCGATGGACGATCTCACGCCACACCGGCTGCGCGGCGTCGATCCTCAAGCCAGGCAGGTTGCTTGATGAGCAGTGCCGCGCTGACTGGCGGCGGCAGGCTGGCCGGGCATCTGCTGGAGAGGCTTGCGCAAGCCACGGCCGACCCACCGGGCGTAACCCGCGCGGCTTATGGGCCCGGCGAGCGTTTTGCCCACGCCCTCATTCGCGACGAAGCCGAGCAGCTCGGCGCCACGGCGCGCGTCGATGCCGCCGGCAATCTCTATTTGACGCTGAAGGGCCGTAATCCGGATTTGCCGATGATCGTTCTCGGTTCGCATCTCGACAGCGTGCCGCATGGCGGCAATTTCGACGGCGCCGCGGGTGTGGTGGCAGGGCTGGCCGTGATGGCCGAACTGGTCGGGCAAGGCATCCAATTGCCGCGCGACCTGATCGTGCTGGCGACCCGCGCCGAGGAAGCGGTCTGGTTTCCGCTGTCCTATCCCGGCAGCCAGGCAGCTGTCGGCCTGCTGGAGCCGATAGCGCTGGAAGCGAAGCGGTCGGACAGCGGACGCACGCTGGCTGACCATATGCTGGAGGAAGGTTTCGACCCTGATGCCGTGCAGCGCGGCGTGCCGGGCATCGATGCCGGACGGATCGCGGCTTTCGTCGAAGTGCATATCGAGCAGGGACCACGCCTTGTCGCATCCGGCGCGCCGGTCGGCATCGTCACCGGGATCGCCGGCGGGTTTCGCTATGTCGACGCGACCTGCCTCGGCGCCTACGCGCATTCCGGCGCCGAGCCGCGCTTCGCCCGGCATGACAGCGTGCTCGGCTTTGCCGATCTGGTCGCCGGCCTTGAAGCGGAATGGGACGCGCTCGAGCGCGACGGCCATGAAGCCACCATCACCTTCGGCCGCGTGCAGTCCGATCCTGCGCAACACGGCGGCAGCCGCGTCCTGGGCGAGCTTCGCTTCACACTCGATGTGCGTAGCGCCGAGGCCGCCGTGCTGGACCGGATCGAGGCAAGGCTGCACGCGCTTTTCACAGAAGTAGGCAAGAAGCGCGGCGTCAGCTTCGAGGCCGGACCGCGCTTCACCTGGGAGCCGACGACGATGTCGCCGGCGTTGATAGCGAGGCTGGACCGCGCCGCCGCCGAACTGCAAATTCCGGCGCCGCATGTGCCGAGCGGAGCGGGGCATGATGCGGCAAGCTTTGCCGGCGCCGGTATTGCGACCGCCATGATCTTCGTGCGCAACGAGAATGGCAGCCACAACCCGCATGAAGCCATGGAAATCGCCGATCTCGACCAGGCGATCCGCCTGCTTCTTCAATTCGTCACCCACTTCGACAACCCCCCGGGACAGCCATGAACCTTGCCGCGACCGCCTTGCTCGTCATCGATCTGCAAAACGAGTACCGTCCCGGAGCCGCCTGGCCGGTCATCGGCTATGACGCGGTGCTCGCCAATGCCGCCGCGCTGATCGAAGCCGCCCGCGCAGCAGGCGTGCCCGTCATCCATGCGCAAGCCTGGGTGCAGCCGGAAGAACGCGACGGCTATGTAAGGCAGGAGGAAACCCTGACCGAGGAATTCCGCTCCGCCGTGGCCGGCAGCGATGGCGCCGCGATCTGCGCCGAGGTGGCGGCGATGCCCGGCGACATCGTCATCCACAAGCACTGGCCGAGCGCCTTTCGCCGCACCGACCTTTCAAGACGGCTTGCCGACCTCAAGGTCGAGAACCTGATCGTGACCGGGGTGCTGACCGACAGCTGCGTGACCGAGAGCGTGTTCGACGCAGTCTATCAGGGGTTCAGGGTCTGGCTGGTCAAGGAGGCCTGTGGCAGCATGAGCGAAGCCATGCACCGCATCGGCATGCTCGACATGGCCAACCGGCTCTATGGCGG
This sequence comes from Mesorhizobium sp. M7A.F.Ca.CA.001.10.2.1, assembly GCF_003998575.1. Lineage (NCBI taxonomy): Bacteria > Pseudomonadati > Pseudomonadota > Alphaproteobacteria > Hyphomicrobiales > Phyllobacteriaceae > Mesorhizobium > Mesorhizobium sp. M7A.F.Ca.CA.001.10.2.1. The sequence goes on from NZ_RZQY01000143.1 coordinate 9,961, forward strand.
CGGCATCCTGCGCCTTCCCGAGGCGCTGAAGGCGCTTGCCGGCCAGCCTTTCGACGGCTGGCGCTGCACGCGGCCGGTTGAGTTCGTCTACACGCTTGAGATGGTGGACCGGATCTACGAGGCCTTGTGATCGGCGCCGCAGCCGCATGTGCCTCGGACAACCTTTGAAGCTGAGGGCTTGAGTACCGTGCCCGGCAGCGATCCGGTCGCCTTGCCGTCAGTCCACACGGACACGCCGTTGACGAAGACATGCTCGATGCCGGCGGCGGGCCGGCGCGGTTCCTCGAAAGTGGCGGTGTCGATGATCGTCGCCGGATCGAAGATGACGAGGTCGGCGAAATTGCCTTCGGCCAGCAGGCCGCGTTGCTGGATGCCGAATTCACGCGCGGGCAGGCCGGTCATGCGGAACACCGCCTCCTGCAGGCTGAACAGGCCGACATCCCTGGCGTAATGGCCGAGCACGCGCGGAAACGTGCCCCATAGGCGCGGATGCGGATGGATATCGTGCGGCAGGCCGTCCGAGCCGATCATCGTGCGCGGGTGCGCGATGATGTTGCGCACATCCGTCTCGTCCAGCTGGAAGTAGACGGCGCCCGCCGGCAGCAGGCGCTGGCCCGCCTCGCGCTCACTGCAGTTCCATTCGCGCGCGATGTCGGCGATCTCGCGCCTCGCCATTTCAGGATGCGGATCGGACCATGTGACGAGGATCTTCAGACCCGTGTCGCAGCGCTCCAGTCGCAGCACCGTCGAGCTCGCGGCATAGGGATAGACATCCATGCCGATGTCCATCGTTTTGCGCGCCTGATCGATTCTTTCCAAGGACGGACGGCTCTTGCCGAAATTGGCGCGGCCGGTGCATTGATGGTGCGAAATGAACAGCTTGCCGCTGGCATGATCGGCAATGT
>NZ_RZQY01000144.1:0-10859 GCF_003998575.1 Mesorhizobium sp. M7A.F.Ca.CA.001.10.2.1
CATCAGCATCGTCGCGACGTCCTCGCCCGATATGCCGGGGTTGATGCGCACCGTCCGCGTCGTGATCGTGGACACATCGCCGAGCAGGAAGCGGGCGATGTCGAGGATGTGGATGCCGAGATCCTCGATGATGAAGCGCCTTCCCGTCGCCAGATAGGGCTGGCCGGAAAACACGTCATAGGCGGAGCGGAAGGAGATGCGACCGAAGAAGGGCATACCGATCTCGCCGCTGTCGAGCACGGCGCGCACCGCCTGGATCGGCGACTGCCAGCGAAAATTCTCATGCACCATCAGCGGCACGCCGGCTTCCGCGCATGCCCCGACCATCGCCTTGGCATCGGCGAGCGTCGGCGCGAACGGCTTTTGGCAGATCACCGGCACGCGGTGCTGTGCCGCCATTTCGACAAGCGGACGATGGCTGGGCGCGCTGGTGGCGATATCGACGAAGTCGAGGTTTTCGCCGGCAAAAAGTTCCCCCGCATCGGTATAGCGCTTCGCAATGCCGAATTGGTCGCCGACGATCCGCAACCGTTCCGGGTCACGGTCGCAGATGGCGACGATCGAGGCGCCCGCTATGTCGCGCCAGGCATGCATCTGGTTGACGGCAAAGAAGCCGCAGCCGATCAGCGCTCCTCGCAACTCCGCCATGCTCAGCCTGCCTTTGCCATCTGCATCAGCGTCACCCGACTTTGCAGCCGGCGCTGCGCCTGGTCGACGACGACGGCAACGATGATGACGAGGCCCTTGATCACCATTTGCCAGAACGAACTCACACCCATCATCACCAATCCGTCCGAAAGAATACCGATGACGAAGGCGCCGACGATGGTGCCGCCGATCGTGCCGCGCCCGCCCGACATCGAGGTGCCGCCGAGCACCGCCGCCGCAATGGCGTTGAGCTCGAAACTTTCGCCTGTCGCCGGATGCGAGGCCATCAGCTCGGACGAGATGATCAGGCCGACGATCGCCGCGCAGAAACCGGAGAACATATAGACGAACATCTTCACCATGTTGACACGGACGCCTGAAATCCGCGACGCCCGTTCATTGCCGCCGACGGCGAAGATGTGGCGGCCAAGCGGCGTGTATTTGGCGAGATAGGCGGCTCCCAGTGCAACGACGATCAGGATCCAGATCGCCACCGGCAGGCCGAGCAGCCGGCCGGCACCGAGGAAACCGAAGCCGGTGGTGCCAAGTTCCGGTTTGCCGACCAGGTTGGGGAAGGTGCGGCCATCCGACGACAGCAGCGCCAGGCCGCGCGCGACGTAGAGGACGCCGAGCGTGGCGATGAACGGTGCAACGTTCAGCCTGGTGATCAGCAATCCGTTGACGGCGCCGATCAATATGCCGACGGCCAGTGTGATCAGCGCGATCTCGAAGACGTTGAAATAGATGGTGTAGCCGATCTGCAGGTCGATGCCGTTGAGCACGAGATAGCCGGCCACCATACCGCACAGGCCGACGATCGAGCCGACCGAAAGGTCGATGCCGCCAGTGATGATGACGAAGGTCATGCCCATCGCCAGGAATGCGTTCAGCGCCACGTGCTTCGACATCAGGATCAGATTGGCGGTCGATAGGAAATTCGGCGCCGCGATCGAGAAGAAGATCAGCACGGCGATCAGCGCGATGAACGTCCGAAGCTTCATCACGGTCAGCAGCACCGAGCCGCTGGAAGTGGAGGGAGCGGCCGCTTTGGCTGGGATGTCAGTCATGGGCGGTGCTCTCCGTGCGTGGGGTCGGTCCGTGGCCAAGCGCGGATGCAGCCACGAGTGCCGCCTCCGTCGCTTCGGCGCGATCGAACATGCCGGTCAGTTTTCCGTTGCTCATCACCGCGATGCGGTCGGACAGCGCCATCACCTCGTCGAGGTCGGAGGTGGCGAACAAAATCCCCAAACCGTCGCGGGACAGTTTGCGCATGGTGCGGAAGACGTCGGCCTTGGCGCCGACATCGATGCCTCGGCTGGGCTCGTCCATCAGCAGCACCTTGGGTTCGGTGAGCAGCGCCTTGCCGATCACCACTTTCTGCTGGTTGCCGCCCGACAGCGACGACACCTCCTGCGCAGGGTCGGCGACCTTGATCGCCAGCTCCCGCACCATCTGCGTCACCGCCTGCCTTTCGTCGGCGCCACGGATATGGAACAGGCGGGCAAATCGCAACAGGCTGGCCAGCGTCAAATTGCTGGCGACCGAGAGGATCGAGACCAGCCCTTCGCGCTGACGGTCTTCGGGGATCAATGCCAGGCCACGCCGGATGCGCCGCGTCGTATCGCGCTCCTTGACCTTTATACCGCCAATGAAGATCTCGCCCGTCGAATGGCCGTGACGGCCCATGATGCAGTCGAACAGCTCGCTGCGCCCGGCGCCCATCAGGCCGTAAATGCCGAGGATCTCGCCGGCACGCAGCGACAACGAGACATGGTCGACGGCAAGTCCGCCGGTGGCGCGGGGCAGGCAGATCTCCTCGGCACGAAAAATCTCTTCTCCCGGAAGATGGCCGTCGGCCTTGGCGAAGTCCTTGGCGTCGGAGCCGATCATCTGGCGAACGATCCATTGCGTGTCGACGTTCTTCATCTCTTCCTGGCCGGTGATGCGGCCGTCACGCAGCACGGTGATGTAGTCGCCGATGCGGATCAGCTCTTCGAGCCGGTGCGAGATATAAACGATCGCCACGCCGCGTGCCTTGAGGTCGGCGATCACCTTGAACAGGATCTCGACTTCCGCAGCGCTCAGCGCCGAGGTCGGCTCGTCCATGATCAGGATGCGCGCGTCGAGCGAGACCGCCTTGGCGATCTCGACCAGCTGCTGCTGACCGATGCGCAGATCCTCAACCAGCATGTCTGGCCGTATGCCGGCTTGCAGGCGTTCCAGAAATTCCGCAGCGCGGTTTTCCTGTTGCTCGCGGTCGATCTTGCCGAAGCGGTTGGTGATCTCCCGGGTGGCGAAAATATTCTCGGCGACGCACATATTGCCGAACAGGTTCAGCTCCTGGAACACCATGCCGATGCCGCGGTTCACCGCGTCCGCGGACGAGGAGAAGGAAACCTCTTCACCTTCCAGCAGGATGCGGCCGGCGGTCGGCCGTTCGACACCGGCGATGATCTTCATCAGCGTCGACTTGCCGGCGCCGTTTTCACCGACCAGCACGTTGACCGCGCCCTTGCGCACCTCGAAATTGGCGCGCTTGACCGCAACGGTGCCGGAATAGACCTTGGAGACGTCCTCGAGCTTCAGGATGATTTCGCGCTCAGCTGTCGCGCTCATGGTTTCGGCCCGATCTCTGCCTCCGCCGGCGTCACCAGCGGCAGGTCCTGGCCGCTCCCCAGCGTATAGGCGCCGAGCACCTTGGCGCTGCGGCCTTCCAGCGCATCGCGTGGCAGCTTGGAGAGCACCGTCTTGTCGGCATAAGCGTTGAACGCCTTGCCGAACTGGGCGAAGTCGATCTGGTTGGTGAAGTCGTTGAACTGGATGAAGTCCAGGCTGTCGCGCAGCGCGGTACCGCGCACCGCCGGTCCGATCTGCACTCGTGCATCGGCTTTGCCGTCGCCGTCGATATCGACGTCGACGGTTGCTGCCCGCGACTGCGTGTTGGCCGTGACGATCTTGCCTTCCAGGCGAACCGCGAAAGTCCAAGGCGAATTCGCCTGCTTGTTCGGATTGCCGTATTTGGCGCCGGCAGCCGATGGATCGGTTGTCGCCAGGGTGTGAACCTGCGCAAACGGTCCGGCTTTCTGCTGGAGATAGGGCACGACCTTTGCCGCCCATGTCTCTTCGACCATCTTGTCTGGATTGAAGGCGGGAGCGTTGTCTCCGGCTTCCGATTTCGTAGGCAGGATCTTGCAGGCGGTCAGGCTGATGCCGACCATTACGGTAAGGGTCGGCCAGTTCGGCTTGGTGTTCAGCATGGCGGCCTGTCGTTCAGCATCGTGGGCGGCCCACGGAAAATGGCGGCGAGGGGCGAAAACCGATGTTCGCCCCTCGCTATTGAAATCACGCTGGCTCAGTTCGTCAGCGCGAAGGTCTCCAGCTTGGCGGCATTGTCGCCATTGATCAGAACGCAGTCCATCAACTGCTTTTCCTTGGCCGGCGACTTCTTGTTCTTGATGAAGTCGTTGGCCTGCTCGACCGCCATCTGCGCCTGCGCGAAGGCCGGCTGCAGCACGGTTGCCTTGATACCGCCCGACGCGATGGAGTCCCGTACGTCGTTCGATCCGTCGAAGCCGACGACGATGACGTCCTTGCGGTTCGCCGCGGCAAGTGCCGCATAGGCGCCCATCGCCATCGTATCGTTGCCGGAGATCACGCCCTTGATGTCGGGGTTGGCCTGCAGGATCGATTCCATCTTGGAATAGGCTTCCGTCTGGCTCCAGTTGGCCGACTGCTGGGCAACCATCTTCAGGTCCGGATAGTCATCGATGACGTCGTGATAACCCTTGGAACGAATGCCGGCATTGGTGTCGGATTCCTTGCCGACCAGTTCGACGAAATTGCCCTTCTCGCCCATCAGCTTGACGAATTCCTGCGCGCCGAGCTGGGCGCCCTGGTAGTTGTTGGAGACGATCTGCGCCACGGCCACGCCGGTGGCGTTGATCTCGCGGTCGATCAGGAAGGACGGAATGCCCGCATCCTTGGCCTTCTGCACGGCGGCGACGGTGGCGTCCGCGCCTGCATTGTCGAGGATGATCGCCTTGGCACCGCGGCCGATCGCGGTGTCGATCAGCTCGGACTGCTTGTTGGCGTCGTCGTCATGGACCAGCACCAGCGCCTCATAGCCGAGTTCCTTGGCCTTGGCTTCCGCGCCGACGGCTTCCGCCTTGAAGAACGGATTGTCGTGTGAGGGCGTGATAATGGCGATGAGATCCGCCGCATAGGCGGGCACTGCCGTGCCAAGCGCCAGCATGCCGGCGAAAGCCGCAAGCGTCATTCTGCGTGTGAGTTTCATGAAGTCCTCCCGTTTGAAAAATTGCCTTGATCGGCCAATGGCTTTGTCTGCATCCGAATTCGTCAGGCAGCGCGGGCCGCGGATCGCTTGGGTCGAAAACCGTTGCCGGCTTACCCAGGACGGATCGTTGCTCCCCAGCCATCCTCCACTTGCCCAGGCATCGTGCTCCCTGCGAAACCTTGTCGATCCGAGCCATGAACAGCTAAGCCAACTGGTATGATGAGTCAACCACAAATTCAGGTGACATGTACCTGATGAGCTACCAAAACCGAGGATCGGCAATGGCATGCCGGGCCTTCGAGGTGCTGCGTCAAGCACCTGTCTTCTCTCAGGTGATCCGCTGAATGCTGGCGGCGATCTCTTCCGGTTCGAACACGCGCTTCCAGTCGTCACGCATCAGCACCGGCTTGCCGAACTCGATCGCCTTGTTGCATGCGTCGGAGAAAACGCCCTTGGTCTCGCCGAAAATGACGGCGCCGAGCACGTTCATATGGCCGAGCAGGAAGTCGAGTGCCGCCTGCTGGTCGACGCCGCGCGCCACGACCTCGTCGACGGCTTCTTTCATGACCACCAGCAACGAGGCGCACACCGTCTCCGAAAGGCCAGGCTCGAGCAGCGCCATCTGTTCGACGCTGACGCGGTGCGAACGCATCACCGGCGCCCATATGATCTTCGCGATCGCCTCGCCCTTGGCGTAGTCCTCTTCCGGGCCCTGCATCAGGGCGCTGACCATGTGCTGCTTGGCCTTCACGCCGCCGAAATAGTCCTTCTTGGCTGCCATGTCGGTCTCGTCATTGAAGATCGGCGGATGGCAGGGGTGAGTGACGAAATAGGTGAGGTCAGGCCGCTTCGGCAGATGGCCGGCGAAAGGTGCCGCCGCGTCGAGCACCACCACCATCGTGCCTGGCGCCAGCTTGCTCTCGATGCTGGCCGCTACCTTGCCGATATGCGTGTCGGGAACGGCCAGGATCACCACATCCGCGTCCTTGAGCGCCTCGTCGGCACTGACCGTATCGAAACCCAGTCCGGTCTTCAGCCGTTCGCGGCCGGCATCGCTGACCTCGACATGGCGTATCGTGTAGGGCGACCCGCGAAAATTGGTCGACAGGCGGTAGCCCATTTTCCCGCCAGCCCCGAACAGCGCAATCGTTGTCATCTGGTCACCACTCCTGTTCTTCGGCGACGGCATCGCGCGTCGTCAACTGATCAACTGGTATAATCACGCTACCAGATTTTGGCAATGCGATAATGACCATGCGATGCGTTCGCCGCGTCATCGGCTGCCGCCGGTAGCACGAGAATCATGGATGGCGCGCTCGGGATATGATCTCTAGATCACCAGAAGAAGCCCGCGCTTGCCCGCTGAGTGCGCATGAGCGCTGCTCTGCCATCCCCAGAAATAGGAGGCATGTGATAGGGGTCGGAGGTCGGGCCGGGCGCTACTTCAAAAGATCGACCAGCATGTCGAAAGCCGCATCGATATCGCCACGAACCGCCGCCTGAACTGCCTGCTCGTCCCGGTCGCGCAGGGCCGCAAACATCTGTTGATGGTATGTGTTCGCGGTCGAGTAGGACCCATGCAGCATATTGAAATAGGGGCTGATCTGCAGCCATAGATCCTTGATGATCTTGAGCAGGGTTTCGGATCCCGCTGCTCGGTAGATTGCGAAGTGGAAGGTATAATTCGCCCTGAGATAGGCCTTTACGTCGTCCGCGCCATTCGCGCGTTCCAGTGAGTCCAGATCGCGCGCGAAAATCGCAAGATCCGCATCACTCCGGTTCTGTGAGGCCCAGCCGGCGGCGATGGCCTCTATCTCAAAACGTACATTGCGCAAATCGGTGAGCCGCTCGCGGCTGAGCGCCGGAATACCAATGGAGCGTCCGGATACCACAGTGAGCGCGTTGGCTGCCGTCAGGCGCCGCAGCGCTTCCCTGACCGGCATCGGGCTGACGCCAAAGGCGTCGGCGAGGCTCTGAACCGTGACCATCTCGCCCGGTACGATGCTGCCGTCGAGGATCAGTTCGGTGACCTGATTGTAGACCCGGTCCTGCAGAGTTTCCTTGGACAGTGGAATGATCTCGACACCAGGCTTCCTGAACGCCGATCCAGCCATCTCCGGTCAACCTTCCCGCCCAAGGGCGACACTATTGCTTGTCTGGGAATGCAAGGTTCGTGGTGCCACGTCAAGCGGCCGACATAGCCCGTTTTGATATAAACGATTTCATCATTGATATTTGATCAAACGATGTTACGGTCGCTGGCATCGAATGGCAAGGGTTACGTTTTGTGCCCTTGGGAGGCATTCGGTCGTTCTGTTTGGGAGGAGTTTCACATGGGTATCGGATCGAAAGTCCGGCGGCTCGCGCTGCTGGCTGGGATGGCTGCATGCGCCTTCGGCCTGTCCGCCGCGCAGGCAGCCGAGAAGCACAAGATCTTTCTCAGCATGAGCTACATCGGCAATGATTGGCAGGCGGAGGCGGCCAACATGGTCAAGGCCATGGCCGCCCACAAGAGCCTGGCCGACAAGGTCGACCTGCAGGTCCAGGTCGCTGGCCCCAACGCGCAACGCCAGATTCAGCAGATCAACGCGATGGTGCAAAGCGGCGCCGAGGCGATCGTCGTGTATCCGATTTCCCCGACCGCGCTCAACCAGGTCGTCAAGAATGCCTGCGACAAGGGCGTGAAGGTCTTTGCCTACGACGCCGAGATCACCGAGCCTTGTGCCTACAACGTCCACATCGACCAGCTGGAAGCCGGCAGGGTGACCGCCGAATGGCTGGTCAAGAAGCTCAACGGCAAGGGCAACATCATCGCCATCACGGGTGTCCCGGGAACATCCGTCGACGATCAGCGGACAAAAGCCGCCAAGGAAGTCTTCGCCAAATATCCTGATATCAAGATCGTCGGCGAGGCTGTCGGCATGTGGAGCCAGGCGGTCGCCCGCACCGAGCTCTCGAAAATCCTGGCCACCCGCAATTGGGACGACATCAACGGGCTGTGGATGCAGGTCGGCTGCTTCACCGCCAACTCGATGCAGCTCGAGGCTGGCAAGAAGACCAGCGAACTCCTGCCTTGCGCCGGCGAAGGTTCCAATGGCGGCCGCATCCAGATGCTGCCGGAGGGCACCGAAGTCGAAGGCGCGGCCGCGCCCTACGCGCCGGCCGGCGCACAACGCATTTCCTACGCCTCGCCGCCTTATTCGGGTGCGCTGGCGCTGAAGCTTGCCGTCGAGGCGATCGAAGGCAAGGACGTGCCTAAGACCACCATCCTGCCGCTGCCGGTCGTCACCAACGAGACGATCAAGCTGTGCGACGAAGGCACATGGGCGGAGATGAAGGCCGGCTGCAACGCCTTCAAGCCGTCGCTGGTCTCCAACCCGGGCTGGTTTGCCTCGATCTTCTCGGACCAGACACCCGAGGTCGGCCTCGCGGCTGCCCTCGTCGGACAACCGGAAGAATAAGCCTCCCAAGGCGATCTTGACGATGCGCGGACATTTTCTGTCCGTGCATCGTCAGCCCATGCCAAGCCTGGCGATCGAGGACAATGACAGAACATTCCGAGCTCCCCGCCATCGAGATCGACGGCATCAGCAAGGCGTTCGGACCGACCGTTGCGCTGGACGGCGTGTCGTTTGCGATCGCGCCCGGCAGCGTCCATGCCCTGCTCGGTGAAAACGGAGCGGGCAAGTCGACACTGGTGAAGCTGCTGTCCGGACTGGTCCGGCCGAGCCAAGGCCATGTCCGTGTCTTCGGCAAGGAGATCGCTTACGGCGCGCCGCGCGCAGCACATGCGCTGGGCATGCAGACAGCATTCCAGGAGATGACCTTGGTGCGCGACCTCTCCGTCCTCGACAACATGATGCTGCCTTACGCCCCGGTCGGCATCTCCGGCCTGATCCGCCGCGGTGCCGCCCGCAAGGCCGTCCGCCGCCATATCGAGGATCTCGGTTTTTCCGTCGATCTCGACGCCGAGGTGAGTGAGCTCGAGCTTTCGGTGCGCCAGAAGATCGAGATCGCGCGTGCCGTCTACCGCAAGCCGCGCATCCTTTTGCTCGACGAACCGACCTCGACGCTCGCCGGCCGCGATGTTGACTGGCTGGGCGACATCATCGCCGGGCTGAAGGCGGCGGGTACCACCATCGTCTTCATCACGCACCGCATGCGCGAGGTCCGCGCCTTTTGCGACACGCTGACGATCCTGAGAAACGGCCGCCACATCGTCACCGCGCCGGTTGCCGATGTCTCGGATGGCGACGTCATCGAAAAGATCATCGGCCGCAGCATCGAGCAGACCTTCCCGCCCAAGCCGGACAGCGCCCAGGCTTTCGGGCCGCCGGTTCTGGGCGTGCGCGACCTAAAGGTCGGGCGCAAGCTCGACGGCGCCGGCTTCGATCTGCGCAAGGGCGAAATCCTCGGCGTCGCCGGGTTGCAGGGCATGGGCCAGCAGGACCTGTTCCTGGCCTGCTTTGGCATGGCCGAGATCGAGCGCGGCCACATCCTCGTCGACGGCCGCAAGGTCTGGCTCGGTTCGCCGGCCGATGCCTTGCGCCCCAACATGGCCATCGGCCTGGTGCCGGAAGACCGCAAATCCGAAGGCCTGTTCCTGAAGCTGTCGGGCAGCCAGAACGCCACCCTGCCGGTGATATCGCGCTTCACACGGCTAGGCCTTGTCGACGCGCAGGCTGAGACCCGCTCCGTCGAGGCGGCATTCGACACTGTCGAGGTCGACCGCCGCGCGCTTTGGACGCGGGCCGGTGCGTTTTCCGGGGGCAACCAGCAAAAAATCGCCATCGCCAAATGGCTGGTGGCGCAGAGCCGCATCCTTCTGTTGTTCGATCCCACCCGAGGCATCGACGTCGGCACCAAGCACGAGCTTTATGTGATGATGCGAAACTACGTGGCTTCGGGCGGTTCGATCCTGCTGCACTCGACCGAGATTCCCGAACTCGTCCACCAATGCGACCGGGTCCTGGTTCTCTACGACGGGCGCATCGCCGCCGAACTCGAAGGCGACGCCATCACCGAACCGGCCATCATGCGCCCGGCGCTTGGCCATGCCGGGGAAGCCGCATGAGCAGCGCAGCAGCCTCATCCCCTGTTCCCGGCGGCTTCGGTCTGCGCCGCGCGCTGGTGCGCAATCGTGGCGCGCTGATTGCCGCGATCGTCCTGGCGATCCTGCTCTTCGTTGTCGACTGGATCAACGCCGGGCCGCTGACCTATTTCGACGTGTCGTTCCTGTCGAGCGGCGGCACCACCTCGGCGCTCGCCGCGATCGGTCAGACCATCGTCATCCTGTCGGGCGGTTTCGACCTCTCTGCCGGCGCGGTGATATCGCTGGTCAATGCCGTGCTGGCATCGAGCATGGACCCGATGGCGCCAGGCGCCAGCATCATCCTGTGGACCGCCGTCGGCATCGGCGTCGGCATGGCGGTGGGCGCCTTCAACGGCTTCTTCATCGCCGTGCTGCGCATGCAGCCCATCGTGGTGACGCTGTCGACCATGTTCATCCTGCAAGGCGTGACGCTGCTGGTGATGGACAAGCCCGGCGGCTTCGTGTCGCCCGATCTCGGTACCTTCTATCTTGGCGACGCGATCACCGGCTGGCTGCCGATGCCGCTGGTGGTGATCGGCGTCGTCCTGCTCGCCTGGTTCTGGCTGAAGGGAACCCGCTTCGGCACAGCACTTTATGCGGTCGGCAGCGATCCGGAGTCGGCCGCTTCCGTCGGCATCAATGTCGTGCTGGTGCGCTTTGCCGTCTATGTCATCGCCGGCGGCTGCTATGGCCTTGCCGGCGTCTTCATCAGCGCCCAGACCGGCAGCGGTGATCCGCTGGTCGGCAATCCGCTGCTGTTGTCGATGTTCGCGGCGGTCGTCGTCGGTGGCACGCGCCTCGGCGGCGGGCAGGGCGGCCCGGTGG
>NZ_RZQY01000145.1:0-10845 GCF_003998575.1 Mesorhizobium sp. M7A.F.Ca.CA.001.10.2.1
CAATTTATCGTGGCGGTCAATTCTCGCCCGGGCGGGAGAGAGCGAATCTGGAAGTCTTGCCTGCCGATTTGCTCGATTATTTGCGAGAGACGTAAGCCGCAAAGAGTGTCCGAAAGAACTCACCAAGCAGAGTCCGTTTTCTTCAGGCGTGGTTAAGAACCGCGAGCCGATTGTCTACGCATTGATTGACCCGGACCAGATCGAAAGCGGCAGCATCAAAGCAATCCCGAAGGAGCGACTGAAGAAAGCGGAATTGAGCGTCTGCAGAGCTTGGGAAGCCACGGCTGTTGAAGCCTGGGAAAACATTATGCAGGGCCAACTTGCGAAAAATCACCAGAGAAAAGATGCCGGCTACATTTGGGCATCGGCTGGAGAAATCCGCAAAATAAGGCTTACAGATGTCAACGCAGGGGCATTTTGTGTCATCGATGATGGGCTGAAAAATTTCAAGGCTCATGCGGTGTTAGGGTACTCACCAGCGCCAGAGGGTTACGATCCCGTAAAGATGGCAAATGAGCGCCTCGCAGCACGCGGGAACTTGCTTAAATTGTTCGAGGGTAGCGGCGTGAAAAATTGGAACGAGTGGTCGTTCAACTAACGGGCCTGCCACAACCGCCAACCAATCCCTTCGCCGTTCGTTGGTCCGCGCGGGGCTGATCCCCTAGCGTTTCAAGCGGCTTATGTTTTCGCTGGCTGGCCCGGCATCTTGCCGCCATGGCCAAGGCTGACAAGCGCACACCCGACCAGCAGAAGCAGGGAAAGGCCCTTCGCGACGAGGGCGCCAAATGGCTGAACCGTGTCGAAGCTGCCGGTAAGCTTGAAAAGCAGTGGCTGGATGATGCCGAAAAGGCCGTCAAAGCCTTCACTGGCGAGACATCGAGCCGCGACTACACCACGTCGACAACGCTCGGCTCGACCTACGATTTCAACATCCTATACGCCAACGTCGAAACCATCGTGCCGGCGGTCATCAACAGCCCGCCCGCGCCAGACGTGCGGCGTCGTTTCGCGGATGAAGATCCAGCCGGCAAAGACGTGGCGGAAATCATCGAGCGATCGATAAAGGTGCAGGTTGACGATTCCAAGCTCCAGGTCGAACTGGAGGGCGAGGCTCAAGACGCCTTCCTGGCTGGTCGCGGCGTGGTGCGGCTCCGGTTCAAGAGCGACATCGTAGAGGATGTGACTGATGAGCTTGCGGCCGAAGACGGTGGAGAAGCTGCTAAGGCAGAAACTGACGGGTATGGCCCCGGCAGCGGTGTCGCAGATGGCGGGGAGCCTGACGCCTCTGTACAGGTCGACGCCGCCCAAGCACCCACGGGGGCTTCTCAGCCTTCTGAACGGCTCGCAAACGAGCGCATCGAATTCGAAGCCGTAAGCTGGCGCGATTTCCGCCATGGTCCGGCCAAGCGCTGGAGCGAGTGCCCATGGCTGTCGTTCCGGTTCGTCGTCTCGCGCGAAAACGAAGATACGGCGTTCGATTCCGCCATGATTGGGATGCAGACGAGCGACCAGGAAAAGAAGGCGCGCGGCGAATCCGACAACGACCTGACAGGTTGGGAAATCTGGTGCAAAACCAGCCGCAAGGTCTACTTCGTCGACGATACGGGCGTGATCCTGAAGACAGTCGATGACCCGCTTGGCCTCACGAATTTCTTCCCGATCGCCACGCCAGTGCAGCCGATCGAACTCACCGGCCGCCTGATGCCGGTCAACCCTTTCTCGATCTATTCGAAGCTCGCCGACGAGCTGGACCTGACCACAAAGCGCATCAACATCATCACCAACCACATGAAGGTGAAAGGCTGGTATTCGGGCGATGCCGGCGACATCGGCAATATGCTGGCGGCCGACGACACGGAATTTGTCCCGATCGGCAATGCTGACATCTGGGCGGCCAATGGTGGGCTCGCTGGAGCGGTCGCGTTCTGGCCGGTGGAAAAGTTCATCCTCGTCCTTCGCGAGCTGTACAACGCCCGTGAGCAGACCAAGCAGGCGATTTACGAAATCACCGGGATATCGGACATCGTTCGCGGTGCTTCGAAATCCAACGAGACGCTAGGCGCCCAGCAGATCAAGACGCAATGGGGCTCGCTGCGCATCCAGAAGATGCAGCGAATGATGGAGCGCGGCGCGCGCGACCTGTTCGTGATGATGTCGGAAATCATCCCTGCGAAGTTTTCACACGAGACGCTTCAGCAGATGACGGGCGTCCAGATCATCCCGACGCAACAGGATCTCACGCCTATCCAGCCGCCGCCACCGCCGCCGCAGGGTGCGCAACTGCCGCCCGACCAGATGCAGCAGTATCAGCAGGCCGCCCAGGCCGCCCAGATGGCTGAGAAAGCCCGGCAGGCCAAGCTGGCACAGATGCAGGCTGTTCAGCAGCTTCTCACCCAGAAGCTATCGACCATGTACCGCATCGATGTCGAAAGCGATTCCACGGTGAAGGCGGACCTGTCTCGGCAAAAGGCCGAAGCTGCGGAATTCCTGCAAGGTGCCGGCGCCTACTGGGCTGCTGTCGGTCCAATGGTCCAGTCCGGGGAGCTTCCGAAAGAGGTTGCCGTCGAAATCTTCGCGGCCAACTCCCGGCTGTTCAACCTCGGCAAGTCTGTCGAAGACGTTCTGGAAAAGATGGTCACCGATGCCAAGGCGAAAGCCGCACAGCCTGAGACACCAAAGCCTAGCCCCGAACAACAAAAGGCTGAAGCGGAAGCGAAGACGCGAGAGGCGGACGCGGCAGCAAAAGCTGCTGAAGCGAAGCTCAAGGGCGCCCAGGTCGAACAGGGTATGCAGTTCGCCCGCGAGCAGCACGACATGACGATGAAGGAAAAGCAGTTCGATCTGCGCTCCAAGCAGATTGCGGCTGCAACCGATCAGAACCAGGTCTTGGCCGCGAACGGCATTGTTCCTCCGCCAATTCAGATTGACCCGATCGGCGGCGAGGCGGTTTTGAAAGAGATGGCCGCCCAACGTGAGCAGTTCGGCCAGTTCATGATCATGGTCACCAAGGCACTCACCGCGCCGAAGAAGGTCATCAAAGACCCGCAGGGCCGCCCGATCGGTGTTGAAACGGTGCCGATGCAATGACTGTATCGCTGAAGCATAAGTTCACGTCGCTCATTCCCGACGCGGGCGACCCGACGATTGTCCAGCCATCGAACTGGAACGACGAACACGCCCTGACCCAGGCCACAGAGACCATCCTTGGCCGGGTAAGCGCGTTGACGGGCGACACCGAGGAATTGACGCCCGCACAGGTTCGCGCGCTGCTCAACGTGGCCGATGGCGCCACGGCCAATAGCTCGGACGCCTTCCTGCTCGCCAGAGCGAACCACACCGGCACACAGCTTGCCGCCACGATATCGGATTTCGCGACGGCGGCATCCCTGGTCTGCCTGCCTCTTGCTGGCGGGACGATGACCGGCAAGCTGGTAACGGACGCGTCGGAAGCGGTGCTTGGCGCGGGTTTTAATGTTCCCCACGGCATTGTGCCAAATGCGCCTGCGGATGGCGATTTCTGGACCACTGCTGCCTTTGGCTTGTACGTTCGGGTAAACGGCGTCACCAAGGCGATGGCGTCCCTCGACAACGCCTCGCAGTGGACCATTATCCAGACATTCAAGACCAGTTCCACCACGGCGGCATCGATTAGACTTCCGCACGGTGTTGCACCGAACGCTCCGGCGAACGGCGACATGTGGACCGCAACCACGGGCCTGTTTTACCGGATCAACGGTGTCACCCAGACCGCTCTATCGGTATCGGATGCCGCCGCCGCTTACCAACCCCTCACCGCCAACCTCACTTCTTGGGGAGCCATCGCTCGCGCGGCCAATTTTGACGCATTCGTCGCCGCACCATCGTCGGCAAACCTCCGGACCTTGCTTACCGATGAGGTAGGAACTGGCTCGGCTTATTTCGTCGGCGGCGCGTTGGGCACACCTGCATCGGGTGTCGCAACTAACTTGACCGGCCTCCCCATCGCCACGGGTGTTTCGGGGTTGGCTGCGGGCATCGCCGCGTTTCTTGCGACCCCATCATCGGCTAATTTGCGGGCTGCTCTCACCGACGAAGTAGGAACCGGTGCAGCATATTTTGTTGGCGGCGCGTTGGGAACGCCCGCGTCGGGTGTTGCCAGCAACATGACCACCGCAACAGCGGCTCCCGGCACCAACAATACCCAAATTGCAAGCACCGCTTTTGTGACTGCCGCCGTTGCCGCCGTTGATTTTGGTGCCGGCAACGCTGCCCTCGCTTTCGGCGCGGTCGGTACTTACGCCCAAGTGTTCAGCCTAACTGCCACGTTGATCACGGAAGGTCTAACGATGGCCGGGTCTACGCTGCAACCGGCTGGTTTCTCAGAAGCCGTCACGACAGACCCCGGCGATGACACCACGTATGGCTCGGGTGGCGCACCTTTTATCAAAGGCGGCACGGCTCTGTCGGGAACTTGGCGCGCTATGGGTCGTGTCTCCACGGGCGGCGGCGCAATCCGACGCAGAACGTTCTTGGCGATGAGGATTTCCTGATGGAGTTCCGCAACCCGAAATACAATGCGGCCGGCACGATCGATGTTGAGATCAACCATCCGCAATTCGGCTGGATCCCGTTTTCTGCCTCTCCCGACGACGACACGGTTTATGGGCCAGAAATTTTTGCGGTTGCCATCGCTGGGGTTGTTGCGCCCTATGTGCCGACTGTGAGCAAACCGGAGATCCCTGCCAGTGTCTCGGCCAGGCAGTTCAAACTACAGCTTCTGGCATCAGGTCTGCTCGATGCGGTAGAATCGTTCGTCTCAGCACAGAGCAGGGCAGTTCAGATCGCATACGAGAATAGCGGCTCGTTCGTCCGGACGGAACCTATGATGCTGGCCGGCTTCGCCGCGCTCGGTTTCGACGACGGGCAGATCGACGCGTTTTTTGTGGCAGCGTCCGGCCTATAGGATCGGGATATGGCCTTCGCCACAGCCTTCCAGGGGAATGCGTTCCAGGCAAATGCGTTTCAGATTGTGCCCCCTGAAACTGACACTCGCCAACCTGGCGCCGGTCACTACAGGCGGCGCCCAACGATCTATCTGGACCGGCACGGCAAGCCCGTCGACATTCACGCCCGCAAAGTTGAACCCCTTGAATCGGAAATCCTGCCGGAGCTGACGCCGGCCATGGTTGAAGCGCTTATGGCAAAGATGCATGTCCCTCAACTGCCCCAAGCCGACCCCATGGCCTCTATCATGGCCAAGATGGGCCAACTGATGATCTCCCGCGAACTCGACGCCATGGTCGACGACGACACGCTGATGGTCCTGCTTCTCTCCTGAATTCCAAACGGCTTATCTTTTCGCACCGACAGACCGCACCCTTCATCCTGCCTCCAAGCGGGACTTGAAATGGCTCGGTACGTGTTTCGAAACGGCATCTTCGTTGACCGGCAAACGGGCGCTCCCATGGAGAAGCCATTCGCCGGCCAGATCAGCATGCCGAATGTCATCTCCGACATTCCGGAGTACCGCTCGCCGATCAACGGCGCGGTAATCGGCTCACGCTCTCAGCGGCGCGATGATCTGAAGAAACACAATTGCGTCGAGTACGAGCCCAGCCTTTCCCCGACCAAGGGCAAATTTCGCAATCCCGACTTCTGCCAGAAGCGGGGCCTTCAGGTGTCAGAGGAATTTCGATGAGCGCTCAACTTGCTGCCGTGGCTGAAGCCGCACCGGTCGTCGTCGATGCCGGCGCGATCAACGACAATGCTGCCGCCGATGATACGGCTCTGGAAGCCATCTGGAACAAGAACGAACGCGATAACGGGGCGGAGCGTGAGAACGGCAGGTTTGCAAGCGGGGACCGGTCCGAAGCGGCCGATACGATATCGCCGAAAGGCGGTGATGGCGGGGAACCGGCTGGCGATGGTCTGACGCCTGGCGCCGGCACGGTTCCCCTGCCTGACAACTGGAAAGGTCTTCAGGGCGCTGATGTCGTCAAAGGTGCCTGGGAGAAGACGCCCGCCGAAATTCGCGCCTTCGTCGCCGCTCGCGAACAGGAGTTGCAAGGCCGCCTGTCCGATCATGGCCGGCAGCTTTCGACCGTCAAGCCAATTCAGGAAGTCATCGATCGGCATTCCCACTACTTCGACCCGCAGAAGGGCCGCAAGCTCGCTGATGGGTCGGTGGTAACGCCTGCGAAGGCAATCGATTTTCTGTTCAATGCCCAGGCCAATCTGGACCGGGCTCCCGTCGAATCCATCATGGCCATCATCGACAGCTACGGCGTGCGCGACAAAATCGCAGCAGCATTTGGCCAGACCGTCCAGCAGGGCGAAAGCGAATTGCGGCAAGAGATTGCCGGGTTGAAAACGTTGCTCGCAACGGTCGGAAACCCCGCAAGTATCGACGACCGCATAAACCAGAAGCTTCAGGAACGCGCCGACCAGACATCGGCCGAAACTGAGTTGACCCGCTTGTCAGCCGACAAGCCGCTCTACTCGGAAATCCCTGAAGTCGACATGGTTGAAGCAATCCACAAGGCGCGAAGGAAGCTTGGCGATGCCGCCTCGAAAGAGGCCGTGTTCGGTCTGGCTTACGACATGGCCGTGAACGCCGATCCCGATCTTCGGGCCAAAGCAGCCGCTGGAAAGCCAGCCGCTTCGAATGGCGCCGCCAAGGTCGAAGGCGCTCGTCGAGCCGCCGCCGTCAACATCCCATCAACCGCATCAGGCAAGGGTCGGGCTCTCACCGAAGAGGAAGAGTTGGCCGCTGTCTATGATCGCAATCAAAAGGGTTAAACACCATGGCTGGTCCGTCGACCACCTTCACTGAAATGGTGTCCACCACGCTTCGCAACAGCGCGAACGAGGTGGCGGACAACGTTTCGAAGAACAACGCCTTCCTCAACCGGCTGAAGAAGAAGAACAAGATCCGCAACCTCGATGGCGGCACCGAAATTCAGGTGCAGCTCGAATACGCGGAAAACAACACCTATCAACGCTATGCCGGCCTCGACACGCTGAACACCAACGGCTCGGATGTCGTCACGTCCGCGAAATTCGACTGGGCGCAGGTCGCGCTGCATGTCGTTTCCAGCGGCAAGGAGCTTCGCCAGAACAGCGGCAAGTTCGCGATGATCAACCTCGTCAAGACCAAGAAGGGCAACGCGCTGAAGACCGCCGCGAATAACTTCTCGGTCGATCTGTACTCGGATGGTTCGCTGTCCAACCAGATCGGCGGCCTGGCCAACATTCTCCAGACCAATGGTCAGGGCACGGTCGGCGGCATCGATTCCGCAACCTGGACGTTCTGGCGCAACAAGTTTCTGGAGGCCACCGGCACCAACCTTGCCGCCTCGCCTTCGGCAGCAAACGCCGCATCGTTCAAGGCCGACATGAACAAACTCTGGCTTGCTCTGACGCGCGGCGCCGACAAGCCGGACATCATCACCTTCAGCCATGACTTCTATTCGCTGTACGAACTCGGCGAGCAGCAGCTTCAGCGGTACATGGACGCCGACATGGCCCAGTCGGGCTTCATCGGCCTGAAGTACAAGACCGCAGACGTGATTTTCGACGACAACACGAATTTCACGACCACGGCAGAGAAGGGCTATTTCCTCAACACGGATTACGTCTACGTCGACCAGCACAAGGAAGCTCAGTGGACGCAGGACGACGAGAAGAAGCCCGTCAACCAGGACGCCGTTGTCATCCCGTTCTACTGGATGGGCAACCTCGTCACCTCGAACCGGTCGCTTCAGGGCGTCCTCTTCGACGCGGCATAAGGAGCGGAAACCATGACCTCTTTTGTTGGCGCCAACATCACCAAGACCTACACCGCGGCTGATCTCACGGGCGCGGAAAGCGGCAAGGCTCCCCGCCTTGGCGACACCTACGAATCCTATGACGGCAAGGTCTATCGGTTCGTGAAATACAACCAAGGTGCCGGCGCTATCGCCGCCGTCGCCAACAACGTGGTTGGCTTCTACGCGCCGGCCGGCGTCTCTGCCGGTCAGACGAACGAAGTCACCTCTGACGTGTCCGACACCGCCGCAAACGGTGCCGGCGTTCTCGCTGCTGCCCCCGGCAATGGCGAATATGCCTGGATACAGGTCAAGGGCGTGGCAACGCTTACGACCGCGCTGGTCTCCGGTGCGGACGGCAACGGCCTTGTTTTGTCGGCCACCACGGATGGCACCCTGAAGGTTGCCGCCGCCGTGACTGATACGGTCTGCGCCTACGCAATCGACGCTTCGGCGAAGATTGTCATGTGCGCCTTCCCGTACTGATCCGGCTTCCGGGCGGGGCTTCGGCTCCGCCCGTCCCCCTTTCAACCGCAGGAGTACGGAATGCCAAAAGTGAAAGCAAAGGCCGCGTCAGCCGATACCGGCGCGGTAACGAACATCAGGAAGCTTTGGAACGGTGGCGAGCGCCTTCGCGCAGCCGAAGCCTTCAAGGCAGCAGAATTCGACGAGGACCAGGCAGACGCCATCTTGGCGGAGCTTCCCGACCTCCGCGACCTCATCAGCGAATAAGGGCGCTTCGGCGCCCGCTACGTTTCAGGAGCAATGCACATGTCCGAAAACCAAGCCCCGATGATCCGCGTGATGGGGTTCAAGACGAGCTACGAGATGTTGGCGGTCAAAGGCGATCCGGTGACGGAGAAATGCGACCTGAAGGGCTACAAGCTCGACGCCAGCGGCCGGCGCTTGCTGGAGCGGCAGGCGGAGGACTGGGTGACCTATTCCCCCTCGCACTCGCCGATGAACACCAAGACCACCGAACGCGTTCGCCTGATGCTGCCCGACCCGTCGAAGATGGGCGAGGACCAGGACGGCGAGAAGCTGAAGTTCATGACGGCGCGCTGGATGCAGATTGAGCCGGCCTATGATGCTTTCAAGAAGGGTCAGGATATCCCGGTCAATGGCATGGCGCTGGCGGCGTGGCCTGGCGTCTCGCCCGAACAGGCCGAAGTGCTTCGTCAGTGCGGCATCCGTACGGTGGAAGAAGTCCGCGACCTTCAGGAAGGCCAGATGGATAAGGTTCGCCTGCCCAACATGCGCGAGATGCGCAAGCAGGCAAAACTGTTCCTCGAGAACACGGACGCGGCCAAGGCATCCGAGCGCGAAGCCCAGAAGGACGCCATCATTGAACAGATGGCGGAGCAGAACGCGGCCATGGTCGAACGAATGGCCGCCATGGAAGCGCTGCTTGAAGAGCGGACCCAGCCCAAGGGCAAGGGCGGGGCGAGGGACGCCGCCTGATGTCCATTCTCGATGTGGTGAAGGGTGCAGCGACCGTACTCGGCATGGACGTGCCGACGCTGGTCTATGGCGCCACCAATCGAGAAATGGTTGAGATGCAGGAACTTGCCAACGTGATGGCGTCGGAAATCGTCGACGCCTACGACTGGCAAAAACTGCTGGTCCTGAAGACCTTCATCGGTGACGGCACCACGGCCGATTTTGACCTCCCGGACGACTATGAGCGAATGCAGCAAACGTCTTCGCTCTGGTCGTCCCGGTGGTTGTGGGCAACGAACCATCTGACCAGCCCGGATCAGTGGATTGAGCTTCAGGTGACGCCGATCGCCACGGTGAACGGCTACTGGATTATTTTCGGTGACCAGTTTCACCAATGGCCGGTCATGGCCAGCACCGAGACGGTGAAGTTCTTTTATGTCTCAAACGAGATTGTGAAGGCGAGCAACAATTCCCTGAAGCCGGCTTTCACGGAAGATGCCGACACGTTCAGGCTCTCCGAGCGGCTGCTGAAGCTCGCCATCATCTACCGGTGGAAGCAGAATAAGGGCCTTGCCTATCAGCAAGCCCAGGACGACTTTGAAACGCTGAAGCTTCGCATGATCGACAAAGATCCAGGTTCAAAGCCGGTCGTGTCGGGCCAGCCGCCCCTTAGCTGGCGCGGTCGCAATGTCGCGTGGCCTGGGACTGTCACAGGTGCCCCGTGAGGCTTGGCGAGCGTTTCCCCGGCCGCCGCAAGGCTGTTCCGGTCCCGGCTGCGGCTAAGGCCCAGCCGTACACTTTCGGCGCGCCTGTCGCCGGCTGGGTGACCAATCAGAGCCTTGTGAAATCCAAGCCGTTTTCGGCCCAGACCCTCGAAAACTTCCTTCCGACCTCTACCGGCATCAGCATGCGCGGCGGCTCGGTAAAGCGTGCCACGATCGGCTCCGTCCCGGTTGAAAGCTTCATCACGTACAATGCTGGCGGCACGAAGAAGATTTGGGCTTGCGATGCGACCACCATCCGTGATGTCACAGCGCCGGCCTCGCCGACTGTGCCGCCGGCCGCGTCCGTTTCGGGCCAGACTTCCGGCTACTATTCCTATGTGAATTTCACCACGTCTGGCGGCTCGTTCGTGGTGGCGGTCAACGGAACGGACTTCCTTCAGCTCTACAGCACCACCTTCGATTGGTCGGCCGTCAATGGCTTGGCCACCTATCGGCTGAACTTCGATACCCAGACGGTCAACTATGTGACTGGCCAGACGATCACGGGCGGCACCAGCGGCGCGACCGCGACTGTCGTCAAGTCGATCGACAACGGCACTACGGGTTCGCTCTACATTCAGAGCATCACCGGAACGTTTCAGGACAACGAGACCGTCACCGGCTCGATTGCCGGCTCCGCGAAGGCTGACATTCCGGGCGGCGTGGTGCAGATCTCCGCCGCGATTACCGGTGTGGCGACCTCTGTCCTGTCGCATGTCTGGCTTTATCGCAATCGGCTGTTCTTCATTGAAGGCGGCACGATGCGCGCGCGCTATCTCGGGGTGGACAGCGTGACGGGCGCCCTGGGCTCGCTGAACCTGTCGGGCATCTTCCAGCGCGGCGGCTCGCTGCTGTTC
>NZ_RZQY01000146.1:0-10770 GCF_003998575.1 Mesorhizobium sp. M7A.F.Ca.CA.001.10.2.1
GCCAAGAACAGGCCGAGCTTCGCTCGGGAAACGGATAAGCGACAAAAAACATGGCAGGCGTTGAACAGATCACGGTGGAGGCCGGCGAGGCGGGCATGCGGCTCGACCGCTGGTTCAAGACCCATTTCCCGGGCCTTGGTTTCGGCCATTTGCAGAAGCTTCTGCGCTCCGGCCAGATCCGCGTCGATGGCGGACGGGTCAAGGCCGACACCCGTGTCGAGCCCGGCCAGATGGTTCGCGTCCCACCGCTCGAGGTCGACAAGAAGGGCGAGAGTGCGCTGACCGGCCACTCGATCCGCAACCAGGGCGATGCCGATGTCCTGTCGAAAATGCTGATCCATGAAGATCCCAAGGTTTTCGTCTTCAACAAGCCGGCGGGCCTTGCGGTGCAGGGCGGCTCGGGCGTCACCCGCAATGTCGACGACATGCTGGAGGCCTGGCGCAGCCAGAAGGGCGAGAAGCCCAGACTGGTTCACAGGCTCGACCGCGACACTTCAGGTGTTCTGGTCGTCGCCCGCACCCGGCTGGCCGCCATGAAGCTCTCGGAAGCGTTTCGCGCCCGCGAGACCAAGAAGACCTATTGGGCGCTGGTCAAGGGCGTGCCGCCCAAGCGCGAGGACAAGATCTCGACCTGGCTGATCAAGGAGCCGACGCCGGACGGTGACCGCGTGCGTGTCGCCGCGCATGGCGAAAAGGGCGCCGATCACGCCGTCTCCTACTACCGCATCATCGAGCAGGCTGCGCAGACGATGACCTGGCTTGAAATGGAGCCCTATACGGGCCGCACCCACCAGCTTCGTGTCCACGCCGCCTACATCGGCTGCCCGATCCTGGGCGATCCGAAATATTTCGAGGCCGACACCAACTGGGACTTTCCAGGGGGCATTCAAAACCGCCTGCATCTGCACGCCCGCCGCATCATCATTCCGCATCCCGACAAGGGCGTCATCGATGTCACCGCGCCAATGCCGCCGCACATGCGCCAGAGCTGGAACCTGATCGGCTTCGACGACGCCAGCGCGGAGGACTGATCGTGAGCGGCGCCAGTGACGCGCTCGACCGGCGCGACACGGTCGACATGGCCGCCGCCGCCATCATGGTCGGGCTGACCTTTTCCTGGGGGTTGAATTACGTCGCCGCCAAGATCTCCTACGCTGGTTATGACCCGGTCTTCCTGTCGATCGCGCGCTCGATCATCGGCGGCCTGTGTGTCTTTGCCTGGTGCCGGTGGCGCGGCATCGCGCTTTTCACGCGCGACGGGACCTTGCTCGCCGGCATCGTGGTTGGCGCGCTTTTCGGCATCGAGTTCCTTTGCCTTTATGTCGGCCTGGAGCATACGACCGTTGCCCGCAACACGCTGCTGGTCAACACGATGCCGTTCTGGATGCTGCTCGGCGGCCATTTCCTGCTCGGTGAGCAGATCACATTGAGGAAATTCCTTGGCCTGCTGCTGGCCTTTGCCGGCCTTGTCGCGGTGTTTTCCGACAAGCTTGGCGGCGGCGGAGACATGCTGTTCGGCGATCTGCTGAGCCTCGGCTCCGGATTCTTCTGGGCTTTGACCAACATCCTCATCAAGCGGTCGAAGCTGGTCGAGGCGAGCGCCGAGAAGCTTCTGCTTTACCAACTCGCCGGGGCAGCGATCGTCGGCATATTGGTGCTGCCTCTCGCCGGCCCGCCCGTTCGCGACCCGACCGTGCTGCCGACCTTGGCGCTGCTCTTCCAGGCTGTCTACATCGTCGCCTTCACCTATGTGCTGTGGTTCTGGCTGTTGCGGCGCTATCCGGCGTCAGGCCTGTCCAGTTTCACTTTCCTGTCGCCGGTTTTCGGCGTGCTGTGCGGCGCCATGTTCTTGAATGAGCCGCTGACCATGCGCATTTTCCTGGCACTTGGCCTGATTGCCGCCGGCCTGATCATCGTCAACCGGCCAGTGCGCAAGCTGACGCCGGTGTAAGAGAGACCTTCTATGCGTGACATCCTCAACGACCTTGAAGCGGGCAAATATCTTTCGGATCCGGATCCGGTGCGCCGCGCCCAAATCCAGATGAAGACGCCTCTGCCGAAGCGCTTCTACAAGACCGTCTCGGTCGCGCCGGTCGAAGGCGGCTTTGCCGTGCATCTCGACGGCAAGCCGGTGCGCACGCCGGGCAAGGCGCTGCTGGCAGTGCCTACCGAGGCGGCAGCCGCGCTCGTCGCCGACGAGTTCGCCACCCAAAGCGAGACCATCAATCCGGTGACCATGCCGGTGATGCGGCTTGTGAACACCGCCATCGATGGCGTCGCCAGCGACCCGCAGGCGGTGCTGGAAGACATTCTGCGCTTCGCCTCGTCCGATCTGCTCTGTTACCGCGCCGACGCGCCGCAAGGGCTGGTGGAGCGGCAGAACCAGCATTGGGACTCGGTGATAGACTGGGCGAGGGGAACACTTGGGGTGCGCTTCAATCTCGCCGAGGGGATCATCCATGTCGAGCAGCCGCGCGAGACCATCGCGGTGCTGGGCAGCCATCTTGCCCAGCGAACAGAGCCGCTGCGTCTCGCCGCCATCCATGTGATGACGTCGCTCACAGGTTCGGCGCTGCTGGCGCTGGCTGTCGATTTCGGCGAGATCGACGCTGAGGCTGCATGGGCCGCGGCTCATGTCGACGAGGACTGGCAGATCGAGCATTGGGGGCAGGACGCCGAAGCCGTTGCCCGCCGCGCGGCTCGCAAGCACGACATGATGGCTGCTGTCGGCCTGCTGGAAGCGCTCAAGGGCTAAGGGTTTCCCAGTTCGCCCGGTTTCATCCCGCAGCGCACCTAATACCAAAGTCATAATCCCAAAGACGCGCTGCCTTTGGCGGGCGCTTTCTGTCATTTTTCCCGAATGGCTGTCGTTGAGTCCGTGCTCGGAGGAGAACGCGGACGGTGTCGCGCAGCATCGAGAACGGGTCTCACGGGAGGATAACGAAATGGCAATAGCATCGACCGCCGGCGGAGCAAGCCGCGCCATGACGCGGGAGGAGAAGAAAGTCATCTTCGCTTCCTCGCTCGGCACCGTTTTCGAATGGTATGATTTCTATCTCTACGGCTCGCTGGCAGTGTTCATTGGTTCGACCTTTTTCAGTCCAGCCATCCCGGAAGCGACCCGCAATATCTTCGCGCTGCTGGCCTTCGCTGCCGGCTTCCTGGTGCGCCCGTTCGGCGCATTGCTGTTCGGCCGCATCGGCGATCTTGTCGGCCGTAAATATACCTTCCTCGTCACCATGACGATCATGGGCCTGTCGACCTTCCTGGTCGGCTTGCTGCCTGGCTATGCGACCTTGGGCATCGCCGCTCCGGTGATCCTGATCATCCTGCGCATGCTGCAGGGTCTGGCACTGGGTGGCGAATATGGCGGCGCGGCCACTTACGTCGCCGAACATGCGCCGGACAACCGGCGCGGCTACTACACCTCGTGGATCCAGACCACGGCGACGCTGGGCCTGTTCCTGTCGCTGGTTGTGATCCTGATCGTACAGGCTTCATTGAGCAAGGAAAACTATGCTGCCTGGGGCTGGCGTATTCCGTTCCTCGTATCCTTCCTGCTGCTAGGCATCTCGATCTGGATCCGGCTTTCGCTTTCCGAATCGCCGACCTTCCAGCGCATGAAGGATGAGGGCAAGGGCTCCAAGGCGCCGCTGACGGAAGCCTTCGGTCAATGGAAGAATGCCAAGATCGCACTGCTGGCGCTGCTCGGCCTCACCGCCGGTCAGGCCGTGGTCTGGTATAACGGCCAGTTCTATGCGCTGTTCTTCCTGACCAACGTGCTCAAGGTCGACGCGCAATCGGTCAACATCATGATCGCGATCGCCCTGGCAGTAGGCTCGATCTTCTTCGTCGTCTTCGGCTGGCTCTCCGACAAGATCGGCCGCAAGCCGATCATCATGGCGGGCCTTGCCTTAGCGATTGTATGCACCTTCCCGCTGTTCAAGGCACTGACCTGGGCTGCCAATCCGGCGCTTGCCACAGCCCAGCAGAACACGCGGGCGACGGTGACGGCGGCACCTGGAGATTGCAAGTTCCAGTTCAATCCGGTGGGTACCGCGAAGTTCACGACATCCTGCGATATCGCGACCTCGTTCCTGACCAAGAACTCGGTTCCCTATGACGTCGTGTCGACGGCCGCCGCCGGCACACCCGCATCTGTCAAGATCGGCAACGAGACGGTCGAGTCCTATGACGCCATCGCCGCCGGCGATCAGGCCAAGGCCAAGGAAACCGCCTTCATCAAGGCCGTCAACATGTCGCTGCAGGACGGCGGCTATCCGCTGAAGCGCGCGGCAGCCAAGGTTGCGGACCAGAAGCTCGATGCGTTTGTTGCCGCCAACCCGGAACTGAAGCTGGATGCCGCTGCCATCCGTGCCGGTGAGAAGGCGACGGTGCCGATCGACCAGGCAGTCAAGGACAAGCTGCTGACCACCGACGAGGCGGCGGGCGCACCCGAAGTCACCGTCTACAACATTCCGGGTGGTGGCGCGTTCGCCATGTTCGCCGATCCTGCAGCAGTGAACTGGCCAATGACGATCGGCATCCTGTTCATCCTGGTGCTGTTCGTGACCATGGTCTATGGGCCGATCGCGGCGATCCTGGTCGAGATGTTCCCGACCCGCATTCGCTACACCGGCATGTCGTTGCCCTATCACATCGGCAATGGCTGGTTCGGCGGCCTGCTGCCGGCAACCGTGTTCGCGCTCAGCGCCTATAAGGGCGACATCTACTATGGCCTTTGGTATCCGGTGGTGATCGCGGCGATAACGCTGGTCATCGGCATGATCTTCGTCAAGGATACGCTCGGCACCGACCTGCACGCCAAGGAGTAGGCAGGCCCGGTGTTCAAAAGAAAGCCCGGCGCGAGCAATCGCGCCGGGCTTTCTCTTTTCAGGCCAATTCGTTGGCGAGGGCTGCTGCCCTTTGTGTCAGCTCTTGCGGCCCCGGGTCTCATCCTCGATGGCTGCCTCATGGTACCAGCCGTCGCCGAAGTCTGCGCGGGCACCACGCAGCGAGGCAAGCTCTGCCGCAAACTTAGCCTTGCCGCTCAAATTTGAGGCAGCGGCGCGCGCTGCCACCGGGAACATCAAAATTGTGGCCGACGGTCGTGTGGAAATGATTTCCATTGCCGGGTTCCTTTCTTCTGCCGAACCTTTTCGATTCAACTTGATCCGAAGATAAGGTCTGCAATCAAGTTAGGCAATATGCCTATGAAAAGATCAGCAATTGCACACTATTTGTGCAAAGAACGACTGTGATTGATCGGAACGCATCGCTTAGGCGGATCACCGACTTCGAGTGGATACCGGGTCAATTTTGCCGCACCCTTCACACCAAGAATGGCACACGAATTGCATTTTAAGAATGCGGCAGGCCGGCTGCTGACGGCAGACGCATGTCGACGCCGTTCAGTGTTCGGTGATCAAGCAACGAGAGGCTAGAATGACGAAATACAAGCTCGAGTATATCTGGCTCGATGGATATACCCCGGTCCCCAACCTTCGCGGCAAGACGCAGATCAAGGAATTCGCCGAATTCCCTGATCTCGAGCAGTTGCCGCTGTGGGGCTTCGATGGTTCCTCGACCCAGCAGGCCGAAGGGCACAGCTCCGATTGCGTGCTGAAGCCGGTTGCGGTCTATCCGGATCCCGCCCGTACCAACGGCGTGCTGGTCATGTGCGAAGTCATGATGCCCGATGGCGTCACGCCGCATGCCTCCAACAAGCGCGCCACCATCCTCGATGACGAGGGCGCCTGGTTCGGCTTCGAGCAGGAATATTTCTTCTACAAGGACGGCCGGCCGCTCGGCTTCCCCGAGAGCGGCTATCCCGCACCCCAGGGTCCGTACTACACCGGCGTCGGCTATTCCAATGTCGGCTCCGTCGCGCGCCAGATCGTCGAGGAGCATCTCGACCTCTGCCTCGCCGCCGGCATCAACCACGAGGGCATCAACGCCGAAGTTGCCAAGGGCCAGTGGGAATTCCAGATTTTCGGCAAGGGCTCCAAGAAAGCCGCCGACCAGATGTGGATGGCCCGCTACCTCATGCAGCGCCTGACCGAGAAGTACGGCATCGACATCGAATACCACTGCAAGCCGCTCGGCGACACCGACTGGAATGGCTCTGGCATGCACGCCAACTTCTCGACCGCCTATATGCGCGAAGTCGGCGGCAAGGCCTATTTCGAAGCGCTGATGGCGGCCTTCGACAAGAACCTGATGGATCACATCGCCGTCTATGGCCCGGACAACGACAAGCGTTTGACCGGCAAGCACGAGACCGCGCCGTGGAACCGGTTCAGCTATGGCATTGCCGACCGTGGCGCCTCGATCCGCGTGCCGCATTCCTTCATCAAGAGCGACTACAAGGGTTATCTGGAAGACCGCCGTCCGAACTCGCAGGGCGACCCCTACCAGATCGCCTCGCAGATCCTGAAGACGATCGCCTCGGTTCCGGCAAGCGCTCAGGTTTCGGCCGCCGCGTAAGCGTTTCGGACTGCATGACAAGATGACCCCGGCGTTTCGCGCCGGGGTTCTTTTTTGGCCGTTACCCGGCTGACGGCATTCCTGGTAAAACATACCCAGAAAAAGTCAGGGAATTCACGCGGTCGCAAATCGCCCGGAAGTTCTGGCCGCAGCCATGTGAGCCTCCGGCGATCACTCCCTATAAAGCCCGGAAAAGCGCCTTTTCCAGCCCTTATCTGGGGCAATGGACCTTCCATAAGCATCTGTTCATACAGCAGAATCGGTCATTCGCGGCCCGGCTTGCAGCGTTGACAGATCACGCTACGGCATGCGTATTCGCAGGCCTTGGGGTTACGTCACGCAATGCTGTTCGGACGGGCGGGGTTTTCTGAACGGCGGCATTGGCGTGGGCGCCGGACGAGCGGTCACTGTAGCCTGAGACAGTGCTCCGCTCGCTCCTGGCTCCAACGTTGGCGACCGACCGGCCGCCTTGATCTTCACCGGACATCGCCGAGTAGTGATTGAAGTCACCGGACCGACGCGCTCAGGCCGGCCGCTCCGATGGACCGTGGGTCCAGAATCCAGGCATCGTATGATCGTCGAAGACGAAAGACCAATATGGCTGTCCATGCGTGGCTGCCGCGCAGGCGAGACATGCCGGTCAGCTGGCAATTCCTATTGGAGCGCAGCAAAAAGCCCTTGAAAGAGGGAAGTCTTTCAAGGGCTTGGTTATTATGGCGTATCTTAGTCTGAGCTTGAAGCCTCAGACAGAGTAATACATATCGTATTCGACCGGATGCGGGGTCATTTCGAAGCGCATCACTTCGGCCATCTTCAGCTCGATGTAGCTGTCGATCTGGTCGTCGTCGAAGACGCCGCCGGCTTTCAGGAAGCCGCGGTCCTTGTCGAGGCTTTGCAGGGCTTCGCGCAGCGAGCCGCAGACGGTCGGGATCTTCTTCAGTTCCTTCGGCGGCAGGTCGTAGAGATCCTTGTCCATCGGCTGGCCGGGATGGATCTTGTTCTTGATACCGTCGAGGCCGGCCATCAGCAGCGCGGAGAAGGCGAGGTAGGGGTTCGCGCCCGGATCGGGGAAGCGGACCTCGACGCGCTTGGCCTTCGGCGACGAGCCGAACGGGATACGGCAGGACGCCGAGCGGTTGCGCGCCGAATAGGCGAGCAGAACCGGCGCTTCGTAACCCGGCACCAGGCGCTTGTAGGAATTGGTCAGCGGGTTGGTGAATGCGTTGATCGCCTTGGCATGCTTGATGACGCCGCCGATGAAGAACAGGCAGCTTTCCGACAGACCGGCATATTCATTGCCGGCGAAGGTCGGCTTGCCGTTCTTCCAGATCGACATGTGGACGTGCATGCCCGAGCCGTTGTCGCCGAAGATCGGCTTCGGCATGAAGGTCGCCGTCTTGCCGTAGGCATTGGCGACCTGGTGCACGACATATTTGTAGATCAGCATCTTGTCGGCGTTGCGTACCAGTGCGTCGAACTTGATGCCGAGTTCGTGCTGCGCCGCCGCCACCTCATGGTGATGCTTTTCGACGCGCACGCCCATCTCGGCGAGCACGGTCAGCATTTCCGAGCGCATGTCCTGCGCGCTGTCGATCGGCGGCACCGGGAAGTAGCCTCCCTTGACGCGCGGACGGTGGCCGAGATTGCCGGTCTCGTAGTCGGTGTCGTCGTTCGACGGCAGTTCCGTGGAGTCGAGCTTGAAACCGGTGTTGTAGGGATCGGCCTTGTACTTCACGTCGTCGAAGACGAAAAATTCGGCTTCCGGGCCGACAAAGATGGTGTCGCCGATGCCTTCGGCCTTCATGTAAGCCTCGGCCTTCTTGGCCGTGCCGCGCGGATCGCGGTTGTAGGATTCACCCGAAACCGGATCGAGGATGTCGCACAGGATGACCATGGTTGACTGGGCGAAGAACGGATCCATGTGAACCGTTTCCGGGTCGGGCATCAGCACCATGTCGGACTCGTTGATGGCCTTCCAGCCGGCAATCGACGAGCCGTCGAACATCACGCCATCGGCGAACATGTCTTCCTCGACCTCGATGACATCCATCGTCACGTGTTGCAGCTTGCCCTTCGGGTCTGTGAAGCGCAGGTCGACGAATTTCACGTCGTTGTCCTTGATCTGCTTCATGATGTCTTTGGCTGTCGTCATGTCGTGTATCCCTGTGTGATGACTTTTTTTGATGATGACGTTTTCAGGAGGATGGGGCGGTCGGTTCAGACCGCGTCCATGCCCGTTTCGCCGGTGCGGATCCGCACGACTTCCTCGATGTTGGAGACGAAGATCTTGCCGTCACCGATGCGGCCCGTCTGGGCCGCCTTGCGGATGGCCTCGATGGCGCCTTCGACCGCGTCGTCGCCAAGCACGACCTCGATCTTCACCTTGGGCAGGAAATCGACGACATATTCGGCGCCGCGGTAGAGTTCGGTATGGCCCTTCTGACGACCGAAGCCCTTTGCCTCGGTGACGGTTATGCCTTGCAGTCCGGCCTCCTGAAGCGCTTCCTTCACTTCGTCCAGCTTGAATGGCTTGATGATCGCTTCGATCTTTTTCATGTAAAAAGTGGCCTCCACTGCCAAAAAAACGGGTTGTGACCCCCCGCTTGCGCCTCCATCAAGCACGAACTGTGCCAATTCAGCGGATTCGAAGCGGTCTCATAAGATTTCAAAGCCGCGCCGCACCGGGATGCAAATTCGCGTCATTCGCTGCACCGGAAGCGGCATGGGCTGCCAGAGCCTACACAGCGCCAGCACCTGCGTCCGCACAAAAATCAGGCATATCGCCTATCCCGCAGGCAATTTTCTGCCCGCAATGCCTTCGTGCCGACGTTATGGCTGCAGATCTCGGCAACTCCCCCTTGTTTGCTTAGGATCGAAATTGGACAATGCTTGATAGCATGCGGATCGGCAATCCATGAGCAACGAACT
This sequence comes from Mesorhizobium sp. M7A.F.Ca.CA.001.10.2.1, assembly GCF_003998575.1. Classification (NCBI taxonomy): domain Bacteria; kingdom Pseudomonadati; phylum Pseudomonadota; class Alphaproteobacteria; order Hyphomicrobiales; family Phyllobacteriaceae; genus Mesorhizobium; species Mesorhizobium sp. M7A.F.Ca.CA.001.10.2.1. The sequence continues at coordinate 9,415 of NZ_RZQY01000146.1, forward strand.
TCTTTCCCCGGCCGAAATGAGCGAGGCTGATCGGCTGACGATCGCGGCCGGTCCGGCCGATGGAATCAGCCTGATGCGGCGCGCGGGCGAAGCGGTCGCGGCCGAGATTCTCAAGCGTTATCCCGCAGCGCCGCATGTCCATGTGCTGTGCGGTCCCGGCAACAATGGCGGCGATGGCTATGTCGTCGCACGCCTCCTGGCCGGCAGCGGCGTCGGCACCACGATCTGGTCATCCGGAGCGCCGAGGCCGGAAAGCGATGCGGCGCTCGCCGCCGCGGAATCCCTGGTCAAGTCCCGGCCGCTGTCTGATTTCGACGCCGAGTTCGGCTCGATCGTGATCGACGCGCTCTATGGGGCAGGGCTGTCCAAGCCGCTGTCCGGCGATGCCGCGAAAGCTGTCGATACAGTGACAGCCCTGCGCCTGCCTGTGGTCGCGATCGACCTGCCGTCGGGCGTCTCGGGAGCCAGCGGCGAAATATTGAGCAGGGCGTTTCGTGCCGAGGTCACCGTCACCTTCGCGCGGAAAAAGCCCGGCCACTTGCTGCTGCCGGGGCGCGGGCAATGCGGTGAGATCGTGCTCGCCGATATTGGCATCGGCGACGGCATCATCGCCCAGCTCGCCGTCTCGACCTTCGAAAATGTGCCGGATCTGTGGTTGCGGGAATTTCCGGTGCCGGCGGTGGACGCGCATAAATACAAGCGCGGCCATGTCGGCGTCTTTTCCGGCGGTCCCAGTGCTACCGGCGCGGCGCGGCTGTCGGCGATGGCCGCCGCCAGAAGCGGGGCAGGGGCGGTCACCGTGCTGTCGCCTGGCAATGCCATGCAGGTGAACGCGACACACCTCACCTCGATCATGCTGCGAGAGGCGGGGTCATTCGAGGAGGTGCAGGAATTTCTGACGGCGCGCCATCCCGAGGCGCTGGTGTTTGGACCGGGGCTCGGGCCAAAGCCCAAGGTCGGCGATTTCGCCCTGCAACTGATCAAGACCTTGGCGGAGGGTGCACGCGCATCGCAAACTGCAAACCATGGAGGAGCGATCGTGCTTGATGCCGATGCCATTACCTCTCTGGCCCATCAGCCGCAGGCGCTGTTCGAAGCCGCTCGTCAGCCAAACGCTCCAGTGTTGGTGATCACGCCGCATGAGGGTGAATTCGGCCGCTTGTTCCCAGATATCGCCGGGGACAAAACCATGTCGAAATTGGACAAGGCGCGAGCGGCTGCCGCGCGGGCCAACGCAACGATCGTCTACAAGGGCGCCGACACGGTGATAGCCGCGCCTGTTGGCAAGGCAGCCATCAACTCCAACGGCGCTCCGTGGCTGGCCACGGCCGGGTCAGGCGACGTGCTGTCGGGCAT
>NZ_RZQY01000147.1:0-10762 GCF_003998575.1 Mesorhizobium sp. M7A.F.Ca.CA.001.10.2.1
ATGCGGCAGCGCTTGCGCACAACATCGCCAAATGCTCGCCCGGCGATCTCGACATGGTATTTTTGGGCTCGTCCGGTTCGGAAGCGATGGAAGCGGCGGTGAAGCTCGCCGAGCGCGCGGCCGGTCCGAAGCGGCCGAAGATCGTCTATGCCGAGAATTCCTTCCACGGCAAGACCAAAGGCGTGCTGGGCATCACCGACGGGCAGCTTTACCGCGCGGACTTCAAGGTGGCCGAAAACACGGTCCGCATCCCGTTTGCCGACATCGAGGCGGTCGAGCGCCTGTTCCGCTCCGATCCGGAGGTCGGGGTCATCGTGCTTGAAACCATCCAGGGCGGTGGCGGCATCATCCAGGCGCCGGCCGAATATTGGCAGAAGCTGCGCGCACTGTGCGACCAGTATGGCGTGTTGTGGGTCGCCGACGAAGTGCAGTGCGGCTATGGCCGGTCAGGCCGCTTCTATGCTTTCGAGCATTACGGCGTCATTCCCGATGTGACGGCGCTGGCCAAATCGCTTGGCGCCGGCAAGGCCGCGGTCGGCGCGATGATCGCGCGGCGCGAGGTTTATATGAAGGCCTATGGCACGCCGAAAACGGCGATGATCCATGCCATGGCGACCTTCGGCGGCATGGGCGAGGCCTGCGTCACCTCGATCGAGGGGCTCAACGTGCTCTACGACGAGGGGCTGATCGACAATGCCGCCGTCACCGGCGACTATTTGCTGCAGCGCCTGCAGGCGCTCAGGGAAAAGTACCCGAAGATCATCAAGGAGGTGCGCGGCAAGGGTTTTATGATCGGCCTGGAGTTCCACGACTTCTCGCAGACCTTGCCGATGGTGCTGCGGCCGATCGTCAGCGTGCTCGACGACAAGCTGAAGGGTTCGCTGTCGGGCTTCATCGGGGCGCTGCTGCTGCGCGACTACGATGTGTTAGTCGCCTTCACCGAATACAACCGCAACGTCATCCGGCTCGAGCCGCCGCTGATCTGCCAGCGCGAGCATGTCGACCGCTTCGTCGATGCCTTCGACAGCCTGCTGTCGCGCGGCATCGTGGGAATCGTGAAGGATTTCGTCAAAAGCCAGGTCCGTTAAGCGCTCGCTGGATACAACGATGCTGACCAAGTCGCCCGCTCCACAAAACCCAGTCGACCGGCTCACCGAGCCCGTTCTGACGTGGGGCGAGGGGACTTATGCGCGGCTGGCAGCACCGATCGGCGCGGCGGCTTTCGCGCTTTACATTCTTTTTACAGCGTTCACCGCATGGGTGATGCCCGACGCCAACTGGGACATGCTGCCCTATCTCGCTATAGCGGAGGAAGGCACCTATCCCGATGCACAGGCGCTGCATGACTATGCCTACAGCACTGTCAAATCGGGCGTGTCCGCAGGCGACTATAAGGCGCTGACCGACGATGGCGGCGGCTTCCGCAGTCACATGGCGGAGAATGCCGCCGACTTCCATTCACTGCTCGGCATGTACCGGATCAAATTTCTCTACGCCGAGATACTGTCGACGATGAGCGCGGTGATGTCGCCGGTCGAGGCGATGCGCCTGGTCTCAGTGTTCTCGGTTCTGCTGTTCGGCGCGATCGCCCTGATGTGGCTGCGCTCCGAAGGGGCACTGGCCTTGGCGCCTGTGGTCGGCGCGGTGCTGATCATGGCTGATTTCGGCGATGCGGCGCGCGCCTCGACGCCGGATTTGTTGTGTTCGGCGCTGTTGCTCGGCGGGCTCTACGCCTATGTCCGCGGTCGCGAGATGGCAACGGCGCTCCTGCTCTTTCTCGCCTTCATGGTGCGGCCAGACAATATTGTTTTTCTTGCCATTTTTGCCGTGCTGCTGGTTGCGTTCCGGCAGAAGGCGTGGGGCGCGCTGGCCGGCTTCGCCGCTTCCTTCGTCGCCTATTTCGCCATTTCGCACTGGGCTCATCATCCAGGCTGGTGGCCGCATTTGTGGTTCTCCAGCATTGAGCAGCATTACAATATGGACGGGTTCGAACCGCCATTCTCGGTCACCGCCTATCTCAGGGCGTTTGCCGCCTCGCTGCTGCGTGCCGTCAGCCTGAACAGCTGGGTCGGCGTGTCGGTGCTGGCACTGGCCGGCTGGTTTGCCGCCGCCCGCGCCGGCTTCCGCCTCGACCGCCGCGCCGGCATCCTGTTTGCGGCACTGGTGCTCGGCGCGCTGGCGAAGTTCACCGTCTTTCCGATCCACGACACGCGCATCTATTTCCCGCATCTGATCCCGCCATTCCTGCTGCTGGCGACGCCGTTCATGGCGCTGTGGGCAGCCGCGGCTCGTGGCCAGAATCGCGCGCCCTTGCCAATCATTCCCGGAGACAAGCCATGAGTTCGCTATCCAGCCTGGCGCGCGTTGCCCTGTCGCTTGGTCTTCCAAGTAGTGTTCTCGATCGCGGGCCGTCGCTGCGCGGCACGAAGTTCCTGGCCAGGGCGGCGCTGAAGGCGCGATTTGGTGGGGCAGGGCGACCGTTCCAGATGGTCAATGTCGGTGCCTGCGACGGTGCGCTGTTCGACGATGTGACGCCGTGGCTGCACCGCATAGCTGGCGCACGCGCGATGCTGGTCGAGCCGATGCCGTACAATCAGAAACGACTGCGCGCCAACTACCCCGACACCAGCCGGTTCATCATCGAGCCGGTGGCGGTGACGAAGACAAAGGGCACGATCACCGTCCACACTTTCGATGCCGCCGCGCTCGAGGCCGGCACGTTGCCCATCGAGTTCATCGGCTGCTCGTCGGTCACCGACACCAATCTGATGTCGGGCAAGAATGCCTGGGGCGAGGCCGACACCAACTTCAACAAGTTCGCGCCGCATCTCAGGGACATCGAGGTGCCATCCGAGACCTTGCAGACGCTGCTCGACCGCAATGGCATCACCCATATCGACGCCTTTCTCGTCGATTGCGAGGGCGCCGACTGGATCGTCTTCGAACAGCTCGACCTCAAGCGCTACCGTCCCGGCATGATCAAGGTCGAGGTCGGCGCGCTGCCCGCGGCCGAGATCGGCCAGGTCGTGGTCAAGCTGAAGACAGCAGGTTATCAGGTCGGCTTCCAGGCCGAGGACATCTGGGCCTTCGCCTGAGTTATAGCCTTCACCTTGGAAGGCGAACCGCCAAGGGTCCGACGGGAAGCATTCTGCCGTCTGGTCGCTCGGCTTTTTGCCAATGTCGCAAACAGGCTTCAATCGTGCTGCTGCTCCGCCTTATAGTCCGCGCGCTTTATCACTTTGGAGTCGCGGGCAATGGCAGAGTTTCCGAAAAAGGCGAAGGTCGTCATCGTCGGCCTGGGCGGTATCGTCGGCGCATCGATCGCCCATCACCTGATCGAACGCGGCTGGGATGACATTGTCGGCATCGACAAATCGGGCATCCCGACCGACATCGGCTCGACGGCGCACGCCTCCGACTTCTGCTACACGACCAGCCACGATTTCCTGTCGTGCTGGACGACGCTCTACTCCATCGATTTCTACGAGAAGATGGGCCACTACGCGCGCATCGGCGGCCTTGAGGTCGCGCGCGTCGGCGACGACGGCCGCATGGAGGAGATCAAGCGCAAGATCGCCTCGGCCAAGGCGTTTGGCACGCGCGCCCGCCTGATCGAGCCGGCCGAGATCAAGGAGAAATTTCCACTCATCGAAGAAGCGATTGTCCAGGGTGGCCTTTGGGATCCCGATGCCGGTCTGGTCATCCCGCGCTCGCAGACGGTCGCCGGCAAGCTGGTCGATCAGGCGGAAGCGTCCGGCAAGCTCAAATCCTTCGCCAACACGTCGGCTCGGTCGCTTGTCGTCAAGGACGGCCGCATATCAGGCGTGGTGACGGACCGCGGCACCATCGAGGCCGACTATGTCATCGTCTGCGCCGGGATCTGGGGCCGGCTGATCGCGGAAATGGTCGGCGAGGACCTGCCGGTCATGCCGATCGACCATCCGCTGACCTTCTTCGGCCCCTACAACGAGTTCGCCGGCACGGGCAAGGAGATCGGCTGGCCGCTGCTGCGCGACCAGGGCAACTCGGCCTATATGCGCGACACCGGCGATCCAAAGACCGCCGAGGGCGGGCAGATCGAGTGGGGTTACTACGAAGAGACCAATCCGCGCCTGTGCCATCCGCGCGACCTGCTGGAGAAGGATCAGGCGCGGCTTTCGCCCTCACAGCGCGACCTCGACATGGAGCAGATCCTGGCACCGCTCGAACGCGCCATGGAACTGACGCCGATCCTCGGCGAACTCGGCTACAATGAGAGCCATTCCTTCAACGGGCTTCTCCAGGTGACGGCTGATGGCGGCCCGTCCATGGGCGAAAGCCAGAAGGTGCGGGGCCTTTGGTATGCCGTCGCCATCTGGGTCAAGGATGGTCCCGGCATGGGCAAGCTGATCGCCGACTGGATGACCGACGGCCGCACCGCAATCGATCACCATGCCATCGACTATGCACGGTTCTATCCGCACCAGACCAAGGAGCAATTCATCTGGGATCGCTGCACCGAGACCGCGATGAAGGTCTACAATCCGGCGGTGCATCCGCGCGAGCCGTTCTCCAAGGCCCGCAACATCAGGCGCTCGCCGTTCTGGGAGCGCGAGAAGGAACTTGGCGGTTATTTCATGGAGCTCGGCGGCTGGGAGCGCGCCCACGGCTATGCCGCCAACGAGCACCTTTTGGAGAAATACGGCAACCGCGTGCCGGTGCGCGAGAATGAGTGGGACAACCGCCATTTCTGGCGCGTCTCCAATGCCGAGCATCTCGCCATGAGCGAGGATTGCGGCATCGTCAACCTGTCGCATTTCGCCATGTATGACATCGAAGGTCCCGACCATGTCGCGCTGCTGGAATGGCTGTGCGCGGCCAAGATCGGCGGCGACAACAACATCGGCAAGGGCATCTACACCCACTTCCTCGACGAGGAAGGCATGGTGCGGGCCGACTTTACCGTCATCCGCATGGCTGACCGCTGTCGTTTGATCGACGGCGCGGACGCCGGTCCACGCGACTTCCAGTACATGCGCCGCACGGCACAGGACAAAGGCTTCGACGTCACTATCACCGACGTGACCGAGAAATACGTCACTATCGGCATCTGGGGGCCGAACGCCCGGGCGACCTTGCAGAAGGTGGTCGAAAATCCGGACGGGCTCTCTGTTGAGAACTTCCCATTCGCGGCGATCAAGCCGGTCCGGATCGGCGGCAAGGATGTCACCGCTTTCCGCATCTCCTATGTCGGCGAGCAGGGCTGGGAACTGCACATGCGCTACGAGGACGGCCTGGCCGTCTGGGACGCCCTGCGCTCGACCGGCGTGATGCCCTTCGGCGTCGAGACCTATGCCAACACGCGCCGCATGGAAAAGAGCCTGCGCCTGCAGAACGCCGACCTTTTGACCGAGTACAATCTGCTCGAAGCGGATCTCGCCCGTCCGAAGGTCAAGGAGAACGACTTTTGCGGCAAGGCCAGGCATGTAGAGTTCCGAGCCCGCGAGCACCAGCCGGCCATGCTGTGCACGCTGGTGATGACCAGTAATGTCGATTCCAAAGGTGTTGCCCGCTATCCCGTTGGCACCATGCCTGTAATGGACCCGAAGACCGGCGAGACGCTGGTCGACGACCTCGGCCGGCGGTCCTTCACCACCTCGATGGCCTACGGCCCGACCATCGGCAAGAACATAGGTCTCGCCTATCTGCCGTGGGCGTACGCCCAGGAAGGCCGTAAGCTCACCATCGAGTATTTTGGCGAGACATATCCGGTCGAAGTCGCCGCCGTCGGCTACAAGCCGCTCTACGATCCGGAGAATTTGAAGCCGCGCAGCTGAGTGCTCGCAAGCGCAAAAAGGCATGAAGGCAAAAGCCTGGCCACCGGCCGGGCTTTTCTCTTTTTAAGCCGGCGGTTTTCGCTTACCCTTGCGGAATGTCTGCTTTTGCCTGTGCTAGACATTTGCTTTCGAGCTGTGCCGCGTTCGCGCTGACGCTTTGGTTGGCGCCGGCGTCCCTTGCTGACGAGCCCGTCGATGTCGAGCTGGTGCTGGCCGTCGATGTCTCGCTGTCGATGTCACCGGACGAACTCGAGATCCAGCGTCACGGTTACGCAGCGGCGCTGACGCACGACAATGTGCTGCAAGCCATTGCCGATGGCGCTTATGGCAAGATCGCCGTTACCTATGTCGAATGGGCCGGCACCACCTGGCAGCGCGTCATCGTGCCGTGGACGGTGATCGCCAGCCGCACCGACGCCGAGCGCGTGGTCGCGCAGTTGTCGGCGCAGCCGCCCAATAGCGCGCGGCGCACCTCGATCTCCGGAGCGCTGGAGTTCGGCAACGACCTGTTTGCCGAAAGCGGCTACCGGGGCACGAAGCGGGTCATCGACATTTCGGGCGACGGCCCCAACAACCAGGGTGCGCCGGTCAATCTGACCCGCGACGGGCTGATCAAGCAAGGCATCGTCATCAATGGCCTGCCGCTGATGACGCGAGGCGGTTTTTCCGGCGCCTACGACGTCAGCAATCTCGATCGCTACTACAGCGACTGCGTCATTGGTGGTCCCGGAGCCTTCATGATCCCGGTCAATGACTGGACGCAGTTTCCCGAAGCCATTCGCCGCAAGCTGGTGCTGGAACTCGCCGGTCCGGCCTCGCCGCAATGGGCGGCGGAAGAAGCCGCGCATCCGCCGGTGATATTGGCGCAGGAGAGGTCCACCACCGACTGTCTGGTCGGTGAGAAAATGTGGCGAAACCGCAGTTGGATGTTCGACAGCCGCTAAAGCTCTTCTCCGTTGAGCGTGATCTTTGGCCGAACCGGCTCCCATTCTTGCCCCCGCTGCCTACCTGTTCGGGCTTACGCTCCAGGCTTGCCTCCGCTACCGAAGCAGTGGCAAACTGGGCGGGCCGCGTGATCCAGCCAGGAGCGCGGCCAAACCGAGGAAACACCGATGAGACGTCTTGCCATCCTGACCGCAGTCGCGTCTGTGCTTTATGCCGACGTCGCCAGCGCCCAATACAACCAGGCTGCCTGCATCATGTTCGAGAACGGGAATTTTCGCGGGCGGTCCATCGGCATGGGTGCCGAGGATTCCGTAAATTTTCGTGGCGGCCAGTTCTGGAATGACCGTGTGTCGTCGGTGATCGTCCGCCGCGGCTGCACGCTCGTGGCCTATGAGGATTCTCGGATGGGCGGCCGCTCGATCGAGATCACGCGCAGGATCCGCAATTTGGGCGGTAGTGACTGGAACGACCGTATCTCCTCGGCGGAATGCACCTGCGACGACTACTGAGGTTCAGGCGGCGGAGCGCAGACCGGTTACGGGTCGGATCAGGCTGCCAGCAGCTGCTTGCGGTCGACGCGCTCTTGTTGCGGCGAGCGGGCGTAGAGTTCTCGGTAGCATTTGGAGAAATGCGAGGCCGAGACGAAGCCGCAGGCGACCGCCACCTCGACCACCGGCATCGACGACTGGATTAGCAGATGCCTGGCGCGGTCGAGCCGGATTTCCAGATAGTAGCGGGCAGGGGAGCGCCCCATCTCGGTGCGGAACAGCCGTTCGATCTGGCGGCGCGACAGGTCGACATGGTCGGCGATCTCGATCAGTGACAGCGGCTCCGACAGATTGCCCTCCATCAGTTCGATGATGGTCAGCACTTTCGAGTTCTGGACGCCGAGGCGGGCGCGAAGTGGCAGGCGCTGGCGGTCGGTGGGGCTGCGCACGCGGTCGGTCAGCACCTGCTCGCAGACGCGGTTGACGAGGTTCTCGTCAAAGTCGTCGCCGATCAGCTTCAGCATCATGTCGAGTGCGGCGGTGCCACCGGCGCAGGTGTAGATGTTCTGGTCGATCTCGAAGAGGTCGGCAAAGACGTTGGCCTTCGGGAACGCTTCGGAAAAGCCCGGCAGGTTCTCCCAGTGGATGGCGCAGCGCTTGTTGGACAGCAGGCCGGCGGCGGCGAGGATATGCGCGCCGGTGCACAGGCCGCCGACGGCGACGCCGCGATTGTATTCCTCGCGCAGCCAGGCGAAGGCGGACTTGTTCTGGTAGCGCTCGACATTGATGCCGCTGCAGACGATGGCCATGTTCGGCCGGTCGGGGCCTGCCATCTTCTTGCGCTCGTCCTCGAGCGAGGTGTTGACCGCGCATTCGACCCCGTTCGAGGCGCGCACCGGCTTGCCGTCGATGCTGGCGAGGCGCCAGCGATAGGCCTCGTAGCCGAGCATGCGATTGGCCGAACGCAACGGGTCGAGCGCGGTCGCAAAAGCGATCATGGTGAAATCGGGAATAAGGAAGAATACAAACGATCGCTTGATCGGATGCTTTACGGCGTTCAAGGGAACCTCACACAGCCATGGCGCGAACAGGATGTCGCGAATAGCATAGCGACATCAGGAAAAACCATGTCTGTCAATCGGCTACGCCGCTACGACGAGATTAAATTTGCGACATGGGTCGCAAACGGGCAATCGGCGTGCAGCGAGCCCTGGAAGTGGCACGAACTGTTCAAGGGACGGGCAACGTACTGCCTGCGCGCAAAACAAAAACGCCGCCTTGGCTGGAGCCAGGCGGCGTTACAGTTTTAAAGCAGCGGCAGGGATGCGCTGCCCCTAAAAATCTTCAGGCGACGAAGCCGAGGCGGGCCGCATTCATGGCGCCGGTCTGGCCGGGCATGGTGTTGGCGAGACGCTGACGCTCGAGGGCGGTGGTCAGGTTCATTTCGCGGCGGGCAAAGAGGCGTGCAAAAAGCTTCATAATCATCTCCATTTGTTGCTCAGACGGGTCGCCTTCGCTTGATGGAGTGGGGCAGCTCGTTTGCTGGCGCCGATATAGGCTTGTGTAAGCAGAAACTAAATCGCAAAAGCGAAGCGCTTGATATGAAATGCGACATCGGTTGCGACAGATTTGGGCAAGGTGCCCAAAATTTACGATTATTTACAAGGGATTAATTGAAAAGAGGGCTGCTATGCGGCTTTCTCATATGCGTCATGCGCTGGAAACATGGCTCTAAAAATTCATTTGAGTGCAAATAAAATAGAGAAGGCCTGCCGGGCGGTTTGCGCGGCAGGCCTTCAGCACATGGTACACACGATCTACTTTGCTCCAGCCCAGGATCCGACGCCGTTGCGAGTACCGGTCTTGGTATCGGAAGCTTCAGGCCAGCCGATGTCCTTCTGCAGTTCGATCGGCAGGGAGCGGATAGCGCGTTCAGTCTGGTAGCGGGCGCGCGCCGCGCTGAATTCGGTCGCGATGCGACCAAGGGACGACAGGATAGACATCTCTTTCTCCTTTGGGTTGGCGAGTGCCAGACAGCGAGTTGGCTACTGCGGGTTTGTTTCAACTTCATTTCGTGTCGAATGCAGGTCTGTGTCGAGGTCGTTTCATGGCTGCTTGTGGCAGCTACTGCTTCGATGGAGTTGACTATCCTCCCAATCTGATGTTCAATCAAACGAAATGGAATGATGTTTTGTATCAGAAAAATTGAAGGTCGGTTGCCATGAACGCCCCGCTCAATCATCCGCTGCCGCTGCTCGATCTCGATGTTTTGCGCACGTTCGTGGCGATTGCCGAGACCGGCAGCTTCACCACCGCCGCCAATGCCGTGTTCCGCACGCCGTCAGCCGTTTCCATGCAGATCAAGAAGCTCGAGGACATTCTCGGCCGCTCCGTGTTCGCGCGCGACGCTCGCTCGGTGTCGCTGACGACGGATGGCGAGATGCTGCTCGGCTATGCCCGCCGACTGCTGTCCATCAATCGCGAGGTGGTGTCGAAGTTCATCATTCCCGAGATTGTCGGTGTGGTGCGGCTTGGCTCGCCGGACGATTACGGTGAGCGCGTGCTGCCGCATGTGCTGAAGCGTTTTGCGCAGTCGCATCCGTCGATCGCCGTCGACGTCACCATCGACCAGAGCAGCAATCTGCGCCGGCGCATGGACGACCGGGCGCTCGACATCACGCTGCTGACCAATTCCTACAAGACCAGCGCGCTCGGCGCCGAGGTGCTGCTGACCGAGCCGATCGTCTGGGCCGGTGCCAAGGGCGGCTGCGCGCATCTGCGCGAGCCGCTGCCGGTGTCGCTGTGGGAAGAGGGCTGCGCCTGGCGTGCCGGGGCGCTCGATGCGCTTGGCCGCGAGGGCCGCAATTACCGCATCGCCTATATGAGCGCGCACACGGCCGGCCAGCGCGCCGCGATCATGTCCGATCTCGCCGTGGCGCCATTGCCGAAGTCGTTCCTCGGCAATGACATGGTCGAACTCTGCCCGAAGGACGGCATGCCCGACATCGGGACCTACAATCTGGCGATGGTGGTGGCGCCGGATGCCAGTGCCCCGGTCAAGGCCGTTGCCGACCACATCCGCGCGACTTTCGAAGTCTTCCGGGAAACCGGCAAGTTCTGACCGGCTGGTAAGGACGATAGTATAAAGCTACTCCGCCGCTTCGGCGGGGCGCTGTTCAGGCCTTACTCTCGTATCGTGCACGATCCGGCTCTCCCCGAGAAAGGCGACGATGCGCTCGCGGGCGCGCCGGGCTTCCGGCATGTCAATCAGCGGCCAGACGTGGAACATGCCTTCCTCATAGACAAGATCGATTTCAACGCCGGCTGCGCGGGCTTTTTCGGCGAAGATCAGATTGTCGGGAGTCAAAAGATCGCGCGAGCCGGTCAAAAGCAGCGTTCTTGGCAGCACTGACAGATCTCCATAGACCGGGCTGATGTGCCAGTCGCTGGGATCGATGCCGGCACTGTACAGGCGAATCGCCTCACTTCCGCCAGCTATGCCCAGCCAAGGGT
>NZ_RZQY01000148.1:0-10737 GCF_003998575.1 Mesorhizobium sp. M7A.F.Ca.CA.001.10.2.1
TCGCGGGCGCGGCCGAGCGGCAGCAACGCGAAAGCCAACGTCACCAGCAGGCCGAACAGCGCCGCCATGCCGAGCGCGCCGGGATAGAAGCCGCCTGCGGCCGGCACCGGAATGACGGATTGCAAGGCCGCACTCGCTGCGAACGGCATCAGCGCGCCGAGCACAAGGCCCAGCACGATACCCAATGCGGCAATGATCAGGATCTGCACCAGATAGACGGCAAAGACGAAGCCGCCCGAAGCGCCCAGGCTCTTGAAGGTGGCGATCACGCCGCGCTTGCCGTCGAGATAGGCGCGCACCGCATTGGCGACGCCCACACCGCCGACCACCAGCGCCGTCAGCCCGACCAGGGTCAGGAACTGAGAGAAACGTTCAATGTTCGACGACAGCGCGGGCGCCGCGTTGCTGCGTGTGCGGATCGACCAGCCTGCTTCGGGGAAATCCGTGGCCGCCTGGTCCTGGACGCCCTTCAGTCGCGCCTCGTCGGCGTCTGCCGGTAGGCGGATCTTGTAGGCATTCTCGACCAGGCTGCCCGGCTGGATCAGTCCAGTGGCCGCCAGCCCGTCCGTCGAGATCATCAGCCTTGGCGCGAAGCCGAAACCGTCGGACACGGCGTCCGGTTCGGCGACCAGCCTGGCGCGCAGTTCGAAAGTGGCGGTACCAAGCTTCAGCCGGTCGCCGATCTTGACGTGCAGCCGCTCGAACAGAAGGTCGGGTGCCGCCGCACCGAAGACGCCGAACTCTTCGCCGAACAGTTCCTGTTTCGACAGTGCCGGCTCGGTCTCCAGCGTGCCATAGAGAGGATAGGCATGGTCGACCGCCTTGGCCTCGACCAGCGCCTGGTCGGATCCGTCGGCCAGACGCGCCATCGAACGCATGCTGGCGGTCCGGGAAACTGTGCCGAGCCCGTCAAGGAAGCTGCGCTCCGCCTGGCTGGCGTCACGCTGATTGATCTCGAAGCGAAGGTCGCCGCCCAGCAGCGTCTGGCCCTGATTTGCGACACCGGCGGTGATCGAACGCGCCACCGAGTTGACGCCGCCGATGGCCGCGACGCCGAGCGCGATGCAGGCGAGAAAGATCAGGAAGCCGGACAGGCCGCCGCGCATCTCGCGCAACGAGAAGCGGACCGCGAGCCTCAACGTCCGGGACAGCGGCATCAGGCCGTCACCTTGACAGGCGCCGGCGCCTCGATCCGGCCCGAGCGCATCGATACCTGGCGCGAACAGCGTGCCGCGAGCGCCGGATCATGGGTCACCAGCACCAGCGTCATGCCGCGCTCGGCCGCCTTGGCAAACAGGAGGTCGGCGACCTGCCGCCCGGTCGCCTGGTCGAGATTGCCGGTCGGCTCGTCGGCGATCAGGATGCGCGGCGACGGCGCCAATGCGCGGGCGATCGCCACGCGCTGCTGCTCGCCGCCCGACAATTCGCCGGGATAGTGGGTGACGCGGTCGCTGAGGCCAACCGCCTCCAGCTCGCGCGCCGCCACCGAAAACGGATCGGCATGGCCGGCCAGCTCCAGCGGCACCGCGACATTTTCGAGCGCCGTCATGTTGGGAATGAGATGGAAGGACTGGAACACGATGCCAATGTTTCGGCCTCGAAACGAAGCAATCTGGTCCTCGCTTTTGCCGTTGAGCAACTCACCAGCGATTCGGACCGTACCCGAATCGACCCTTTCCAGGCCTGCCAGGACCATCAGCAATGTCGACTTGCCGGAGCCCGAAGGCCCGACGATGCCGGTCGCCTCCCGGGTCGCCACATCAAGGCTGACACCCTTCAGCACATGGACCGATGAAGCGCCCTCGCCAAGGGTCAGGGATACATCTTTCAGCGCGATGACGGCTTCTGTCAAAATGAAATCGTCCTATAATCTGGGAAGGCTCTGCTTGCCGGAAGCCGTCGACTGAAGAATTCCTAGCTCATATGGGGCCTGCCGCATGTCTTTCAAACGCAGTATTGCCGCAGGCCTCATGGTTTTCCTCGCCATTTGCGGCGCCATGCCGTCAGCGCGTGCCGAGCCGTTCAAAATCGTCGGCTTCGGCGACAGCCTGACGGCGGGCTATGGCCTTGGGCCTGACCAGGGCTTTACCGACAGGCTGCAGGCTGCCCTTCGCGCCAAAGGCCATGATGTGAGCGTCGCCAATGCCGGCGTTTCCGGCGACACGACGAGCGGTGGCCTGGCGCGGCTCGACTGGTCGGTGCCCGACGGCACGCAACTGGTCATCCTCGAACTCGGCGCCAACGACATGCTGCGCGGCGTTTCGCCCGACATCACCAGGAAGAACCTCGACGAGATGCTGAGCAAGCTGAAGCAGCGCAAGATTGCCGTGCTTCTGGCCGGCATGCGTGCCGCACCCAATCTTGGCCCCGACTACCAGAATGCGTTCGACGCCATTTTTCCGGACCTGGCGAAGAAATACGACGTCGTACTCTACCCGTTCTTTCTCGACGGCGTCGCCGGCCAGCCCGGCATGCAACTCGAGGACGGCCTGCATCCGAGCGTTGAAGGCGTCGACCAGATAGTCGAACGCATCCTGCCGACGGTCGAGAAGGTGATCGCTGCAGTGCCGGGCGATTCCTAGCGGATTGGAACTGTTTCCGCGCAGGGGGCTTTTAACAGGGACTGTGGCCAACAAACCTCTTGCTCCGTTTGACTATCGATGATTCGCTGGGGATGACAGTTCGATTCGAGGAAGGGAGGCTCTTCATGCCGCGTCTTTTCACCGCCCTCGAAATTCCGCGTGACGCTGCCCTTTCGCTGTCCCTGCTGCGGGGCGGCTTGCCGGGAGCCCGCTGGATCGATGTCGAAAACTACCATCTGACGCTGCGCTTCATCGGCGATGTTCCCGGCCATGTCGCCGACGAGATCGCCAACGCGCTCGACCGCGTCCACCGCCCTTCCTTCTCGCTGGCGCTGTCCGGCGTCGGCGCTTTCGGCCAGAAGAAGCCACATGCGGTGTGGGCAGGCGCTTCCGCCTCGCCCGGTCTGGCTGCCCTTCAGGGCGAGATCGACCGCATCTGCCAGCGGCTCGGCATCCCGGCCGATCCCCGCAAGTTCATGCCGCATGTCACGCTGGCACGCTTACGCAATTCGACCCCGCTGGACGTCGCCCAATATCTGTCGGCGCGCGGCAATTTCTCGACGCTGCCGTTCCGCGTCGGCCGTTTCGTGCTGATGTCGTCGCGCGATTCGGTCGGCGGTGGACCCTACATCGTCGAGGAAGCCTGGCCGCTGTCAGGCACGGACGCCCGCGCGTCCAGCCTTGTCGCCAGCGCCTCCGACGCCTCGCGGATCATGCGATAGGCGGAAGCGAAGGCTTCTGCCTCGTCATGATAAGGATCCGGCACGTCGCGTGCCTTTCCCTGCGCGAACTCCAGGAACAGATGGATGCGGTCCTGCACGGCCGCCGGCGCCAGCGCCTTCAGGTCGGCGACATTCGACCGGTCCATGCCGAGGATCAGGTCGAAACGGTGGAGGTCCTGCGGCGTGACCTTGCGCGCCCTTTGCCCGGAAATGTCGACGCCGTGCCGCACCGCGATCGCGATCGCGCGTCGATCGGGGGCAGAGCCGGCCTCCCAGTCACTGGTTCCCGCTGAATCGAGCAGGATATCCCGGGCCGACCCGCGCTCGGCCCAAACCGCGCGGAAGACACCTTCCGCCAACGGCGACCGGCAGATATTGCCGAGGCAGACGAAGAGAATGGAGTTTATGGGCTTCGCGCTCATCGATCCGTCGCTATGGTAAGGGTCGTTTTCGAATAGCACAGGATATGGACATGGCGAGAGAGAAACTGGGCAGGCAAGCCGCTGAAGCCGCATTGACCGGTCTTGACGGCTGGGCGCTGGCGGAAGACGGCGCTTCCATCAAGCGCACATTCACCTTCGCGAATTTCTCCGAGGCTTTCGCCTTCATGACCCGCGTCGCGCTTGCCGCCGAGACGATGGACCATCATCCCGACTGGTCGAATGTCTACAAGACCGTCGATGTGACGCTGAACACTCACGACGCCGGCGGCGTCACCACGCTCGATATCGATCTGGCCAAGAAAATGAACCGCTTTGCCGGCGCCTGAGGCCTGGTATCGCCTCGGCAGGCCCAAATCGGCACCAGCATCTTGTAGCGGGGGTCGGGTTTCACCACATTTTCCCCCGCGGGCATGCGCCGGATGCGCATGGGCGCTCGCAAGGAGACACTGATGGCGCAACAATCCGGTTTTGATTTCTTCGGCTTTGGCGGCAAGCTGGCAAACGAGAGCGAAGTGCGCGAGAAATTCTGGCGCACAGCCAAGAAGGCCGCGCTGCAGATCCCCTACATGGAAGAGGTCGTGGCCGCCTACTACTGCGCCATGGACAAGAACACCCCGCTGCGCGCCAAAGGCATTCTGCTCGCGGCGCTCGGTTATTTCGTGCTGCCGGTGGATGTCATCCCCGACTTCGTCTTCGGGCTTGGCTTCACCGACGACATCGCCGTGCTCACCGCCGCGATCACCGCCGTCAGCGCCCACATCACCACTGCGCACCGGCAAGCCGCCAGGGACGCCATGGCCGACAAGGGCTGAACTCACGCACGGAACGCCGTTGAAGCCGGCTTTCTGCGGCAGCGTAAAAAGTCAAACTCTTGCCGCTTTCGTGGCCTCCAAGTCGCCAAAGGGATGTCGCGCCAGCCGCTCGCAAGGCGGCGGCGCGGCAATGGCGGCGGTTTCCTCGGGGTGAGGGTCCTTTTCTCTTCGGAAATTCACCGTTTGGTAACCCAGATTAAATCAAAATGAAGCGACGGGCAGGACGCCAAGCCGGCCTGCCTCCGCACCATTTGGAATACGGGAAAAGCGATGCGCGGATTAATTGCACTAGTTTCGAGCCTGGTCCTGGTGGCCGTGGCAGCGCCGGCGCTGGCGCAGTCGGCGACCAAGATCGGCCAGCACAATGCCTGGGGCACCTACAGTTACCAGGCATCGGGCGGCAAGGTCTGCTATGTCCTGACCGTGCCGACCGACAAGCAGCCGCCTACGCTCGATCATGGCGACATGTTCTTCTTCGTCAGCCAGCGGCCCGGCCAGCAAGTGTCCTACGAGCCGCAATTCATTGCCGGCTACAACTTCCAGGACGGCTCCAAGGCCACCGTGACCATCGACAAGAAGACGTTTTCGATGTTCACCCGCGGAAAATCGGCCTGGGTCGAGAATGCCGCCGAGGAGCCGGTGCTGATCGCCGCCATGAAGACCGGCACCGACATGAAGGTGACGGCGAAGTCCGGCCGCGGCAATCCCACCTCCTATGTCTTCTCGCTGAAAGGTATTTCGGCGGCGCTGACGTCGATTGCCAAGTGCAAATAGGCAAGGAGTGCAGGCACGCACTTCGCTTTGAATGAAAGGCCGGGCCGCGAAGCCCGGCCTTTTTGCTTTCAGCCTTGCGCCGATCCCGGCCCGGCCTCCGCCCGCCGCCGCCGGATCGCCTCGGCGATGAAAACACGCGACAGCGCGTGGTAGAGCGGCTCGTGCGAGATCATCCGCGCCGTACCGTAGCCCAGCATCGAGGCCAGCATCAGCGCGATGACATTGTCGTGATTGCCGGTCATCTCCAGGATGATGACGAAAGCCGTCATCGGCGCCTGCACCACCCCGGCGAAATAGCCGGCCATGCCGAGCAGTGCCGCAGCCCCCGTGCTGGCGCCGAAGAGGAGGCCGAGCGAACTGCCGATGCCGGCGCCGACCGCCAGCGAGGGCGCGAAGATGCCGCCCGGAATGCCCGAGATCATCGACAGCAGTCCCGCCAGGAACTTTTCGGCAAAGAAGAACCATGGCAGCGGCGTGCCTTCGACGGCGCCCCGTGCCTGCACGTAACCGGTGCCGAAGGTCAGCCCGCCCGAGGCGATGCCGATCACTGCAACCAGCAGCCCGCAGACGGCCGCGACCAGCAAAGCGCGCTGCAAAGGCTGCCCAGTGTTCCAGCGCCGGATCCGGCGTGTCGCCTTCAACGCCAGCAGCGAAAACAGCGCGCCGAGCCCGCCGCCGATGACGCCGCAGGCGATCACCAGCGGCCACTCGGCGGCAAACGAGATCGTGTCCTTGGCGACGCCGAAATAGGTGTAGTTGCCGAGCAGGCCGAGCGAGGCGAGGCCGGCCAGGATCACCGCCGTCAGCACCAGCCCGTTGGTACGCGCCTCGTAGGTGCGGCCCATCTCCTCGATGGCGAAGACGATGCCGGCCAGCGGCGTGTTGAAGGCGGCGGCGATACCGGCGGCCGACCCGGCCAGAATCAGGCCCCGCGCCTGCACCATGCCGCCCCAGCGCGCCGCCTGCAGCATCAGCGACGCGCCGACCTGCACGGTCGGACCCTCGCGGCCGATCGAGGCGCCGCAGAACAGGCCGACGATGGTGAGCATGATTTTGCCGACCACCAGCTTGAGGGACAGGATATGACTTCGGTCCTCGTCGTCGCGAAGATGGCGGGCGGCGATCGCCTGCGGAATGCCGCTGCCTTGCGAGCCGGGAACGAAGGTGTGGGCAAGCCAGGCGCACAGCACGAAACCCAACGGCGTAACGGCAAGCGGCAGATAGAAACGCCAGCCGCCTCCGTCTCCTGTCATCAGGTGAAACAGTTCCTGCGCCCTGTCCGCCAGCACCGCGAACAGCACGCTGATCACACCGATGCCAAGCGCCCCGGCCCAGAACACCAGGCGCGGCTGCCACACCCGCCGTGAGCCCCACATCGCGCGCGAACGCCGCAGCATGGGATATCTTCGCGATGTGCCGGCCATGTCTGTCCTCGAGCGGGGAGTATCGAGCCCTAACACGTGCAGGCCAGAGGTTAAACCGGCACAACCCATGACTCTGCCCTCAACCTGTGCTATGCGCCGCGCTTCCTTTCCGGCACGATGCGTGAAATCGGCCGCAAACCGCTTATATCAGTGCAACCATGACCCTTTCATTCGATCTCACCACTGACGGCGCCCGCGACGCGTTGCGCGCCCGCGCGGCACAGCCCGAAAAGCCGTCGCTGATCGGCCTGACGCGGGTCGAGCTCGCCGAGGCTCTGGTTGCATCAGGCACTGTGCCCGAGCGCCAGGCGAAAATGCGCGCCCAGCAGCTGTGGCACTGGATGTATGTGCGCGGCGTCTCCGATTTCGCCGGCATGTTCAACATTTCCAAGGATCTGCGCGCCGAACTGGACAAGCACTTCACCGTCGCCAGGCCCGAGATCGTCGAGGAGCAGATTTCCGCCGACGGCACGCGCAAATGGCTGTTCCGCTTTCCGCCGCGCGGCGCCGGCCGGCCGGTCGAGATCGAGACTGTCTACATTCCCGAAGAGGGTCGCGGCACGCTGTGCATCTCCTCGCAGGTGGGCTGCACGCTGACCTGCTCGTTTTGCCACACCGGCACGCAGAAGCTGGTGCGCAATCTGACGGCTGAGGAGATCCTCGCCCAGCTGCTCACCGCCCGCGACCGGCTCGGCGATTTTCCCGACCGCGACACGCCCGACGGCGCCATCGTGCCGGCCGAGGGCCGCAAAGTGTCCAACATCGTCATGATGGGAATGGGCGAACCGCTTTACAATTTCGAAGCGGTCAAGAAGGCGCTGCTGATCGCTTCCGACGGTGACGGCCTTTCCTTGTCGAAGCGCCGCATCACGCTGTCGACCTCCGGCGTCGTGCCGGAAATCTTCCGCACCGGCGAGGAGATCGGCGTCATGCTGGCGATCTCGCTGCATGCCACCAATGACGATCTGCGCGACCTGCTTGTGCCGATCAACAAGAAGTATCCGCTGAAGGAGCTGATCGCCGCCTGCCGCGCCTATCCCGGCCTGTCGAACGCCAAGCGCATCACCTTCGAATATGTGATGCTGAAGGATGTCAACGATTCCATCGAGGACGCCAAGGGGCTGATCAAGCTGCTCAAGGGCATTCCGGCCAAGATCAATTTGATCCCGTTCAACCCGTGGCCTGGCACCAACTACCAGTGCTCGGACTGGGAGACGATCGAGAAATTCGCCGACTACATCAACAACGCCGGCTATGCCTCGCCGATCCGCACGCCACGCGGCCGCGACATCCTCGCCGCCTGCGGCCAGCTCAAGTCCGACTCCGAGCGCATGCGCAAGGTCGACCGGCTGGCGCTGGAAGCGATGATGATAGCGGGGCACGGCGAGGCGTGAGCCGCCCCGTCGCCTGGCTGAAGCGCCTCGCCGTGATGGCGGTCGGCTATATCGCCGCCGTGCTGACCTCGATCCTGGTCCCGGTGCTGCTGATCGCTCTTCTGGAAGGTTTGGAAGATGGCAACTGGTCCATCATTTTCGCTTTCGACTGGCTGGGTTCCTTCCCGCTCGCGGTGTTGACCGTGACGATCGCCGCGCTGCTAATCGTCGGCCCGGCGCTCTTTGTCGCTGAATGGTTTTCGCTTCGGGGATGGTTCTACTTTGCCGCCACGGGTGCGATCACGTCCATCGCCTTTGGCGTGTCCATGCCGCGCTCGGCCGGCAGTTTTATCTTCAATCCGGGCTTTCTCGGTTTCCTGGCCACCGCCGGCATTGCCGCCGGTTCGGTCTACTGGCTTCTGGCCGGACGCAAGTCGGGCATGCGCCGGGATTTGGGCCGAGATCTGGGATGACCCGTCTCGTCGGCTACCTCATCCGTTTCACCGTCATCCTGTTCGGCTATGCCATCGCCTCGCTGGCGGCGAGCGCCTTCCTCAACATCCTGTTCCTGGCCTCTCTCGGCTACGCACCGGAGCAAGCGCAACCGGCGGTGACGGCTTCCCTGTATTTCTCGATTCCCTTCGTCGCCCTGTTCGTCGCCTATTTCGCCCTGATGCCGGCTTGCATAGTCATCCTGCTTGCCGAGATCCTCGGCCGGCGAGACTGGCTGTACTATGCCTTGGCGGGCGCGGCGGTTGCCGGCGTTTTCCTCGGGCTTGCCGACCACAGCGGTGACACCGCCTTCACGGTCAGGGACACCAGCGCCATCATGGCGGTGATCGGCGGCGGCATGGTCGGCGGCATCTTCTACTGGCTCAGCGCCGGGCGCTGGGCCGGAAGCTGGTGGCAAGGCGAACCAGAATCCGGCGATGGTGGTCGAGCAGGATGACGGCCGCTATTTCGCCTGGGCCGTCAGGATCTTGAGCGCGAAGGCGGAGAACACGCCGGCAAAGAGATAGTCGACCACCCGCGTGACGCGCGGGCTGGCCTTCATCGCCGCCGAGAACTTTTCCGCCGCCAGCACCATCGGCACGGTCACCGGGACCGACAACACGATGAACATGAGTCCGAGGAAAAACAGCTTTCCCGGGGCGTTCGGATCATGCGCGGAGACGAACTGCGGCAGGAAGGTCATGAAGAACAGGATGATCTTCGGGTTGAGCAGATTGACGCCGAGTCCCGCCGCCCAGCTGCGCAACAGCGAAATCTCGGGGCCGGTCTTCTTCTCCGGCGAAAAGGCCGAGCCCCTGGTGATCGCCTGCCAGGCCAGGAAGACGAGATAGCCCGCGCCGAAGATCTTCAGCACGAAGAAAGCCATCGGCGAGGCGACGATCAGTGCCGAGACACCGACAACCACCAGCGTGGTGTGGATCAGCGTGCCGCACAGCGCGCCGGCCATCGAGGCAAAGCCGGTGGCACGGCCCTGGTTGAGCGTGCGCGAGACGAACAGCGTCATGTCCGGACCCGGCGTGATCGCCAGGATGACCGTGGCAATGGCGAACTGGATCAGCGTGGCGGTGTCTGGAATGAACGACATGAGCGGCCCCAGGGAATTGGGAGGCCTATACAGGATGCGCCATGACGATGCCAGACACAGCAGCCACCCGATGTCGATCCAGCAGGCGTCCGCAAGGCATTCGCTGGACGGCCGGCCGCGGCGTCCTATGCCTGCCTGCTCAGCCGCATCCTCGCCGGCTCCTCCGCGACGAGTTGATCGTTGCTAACATCGGCGTCCCCGGTGATCTGGTCGATCGGCTTGGGCCGGCCGAGGAAATAGCCTTGCGCCTCGTTGCAGCCTTCGACCTGCAGGATGGTGAGCTGGACATGCGTCTCGACGCCTTCGGCAAGCACCGGAATGTCGAGGCTGCGGCCCAGCGTCAGCACCGCCCGGATGATGGCCTTGGCCTGCGGGCTTCGCTCGACGTCAGCCATGAACGAGCGGTCGAGTTTGATCTTGTCGAAGGGAAACGAGCGCAGCGTATCGAGCGATGAATAGCCGGTGCCGAAATCGTCGATCGCGATCGTCACCCCCAGCGCCTTGATCTGGCGCAGGACATGCAGCGTGCGCACCTTGTCGGCGACGATCGTCGATTCGGTGAGCTCCAGCTCCAACCGTTTCGGCGACAGCCCGGTCTCGATCAGGATTTGATGGATGAGCTTGGCGAGATCGGCATGGGCGAACTGTACCGGTGACAGATTGACCGCGATCTTGTGGCCATTGCCCCACGAGGCCGCCTGGCGGCACGCGGTCCGCAGCACCCATTCGCCGATCGCCATGATCGAGCCGTTCTCTTCGGCAATCGGGATGAATTCAGCGGGCGGAATCATGCCGTGCACGGGATGGGTCCAGCGCAGCAGCGCCTCGTAGCCGCAGGTGGCGCCGGTCGGGACCGAGGTCTGCACCTGATAGTGCAGCGAAAGCTCGCCGCGGTCGATCGCCTGGCGAAGGTCGGTGGCCAAGGCGCGGCGCGCCCGCGCCGTCTCGTCCATGGCGGATTCGTAGAAGCAGACGGCTCGCGTGACGTCGTTCTTCGCCCGGTACATGGC
>NZ_RZQY01000149.1:0-10717 GCF_003998575.1 Mesorhizobium sp. M7A.F.Ca.CA.001.10.2.1
ATGTTGTGCCGGGGGAGGAAATAGGCGCCCTCGCGCAAGGCGGCCGAGCAGAAGGCGTCGGCCTTTTTGAATTCGGCATCGCCGTCGAAGAGCACCATCGGCATCGACACCGGGCCGGTCTGGCGAAGCGACAGGCCATGCTTCTTCGCTGCCGCATCGAGGCCTGAGCGCAGCCTGTCGCCGGCTTCAGTCATCCTGGAGATGGCGTCGGTGTCGCGCAGCGTGTTGATGGTGGCGATCGCGGCGGCCATGGCGACGGCGCCATACCAGAACGACCCCGTCACATAGACCTTGGTCGCGGCTTCGCGAAACCGGTCGGTGCCGGTGATCGCGGCAAGCGGATAGCCATTGGCGATCGCCTTCGAGAAAGCGGACAGGTCCGGCCGTACGCCGAGCGGTTCCCAGCTGCCGGCGAGATCGATGCGGAAGCCGGCCCTGACATCATCGACGATCAGCGCCGCGTCGGCGGCGGTGGTGAGCTCGCGCGCCCGTCTGGCGAAGGCGGCGGTCGGCAGTTCCTGGTCGCGGGCGATATCGTGGCGGAAAGCGGTGACGACGACGGCGGCAAGATCGCTGCCGGCCTGCTCGACGGCTGCCTCGAGGCTGGCAACATCATTGTAGTCGAAATGGACGATATGGGCGCGGTCCTCGGCGGTGACGCCGGCGAGCGAAGGCGTGCACCACGGCACGGCGCCGTGATAGGAGCCGCGCGCGACCAGCACCTTGCGCCGGCCGGTGCCGGCGCGTGCGATCGTCACGCAGGCCGTGGTGGCGTCGGTGCCGTTCTTCTGCAGCATCGCCCAGTCGGCATGCGCGACGGTCTTGACCAGCAGTTCGGCCAGCTCGACCAACACCTCGCCAGGGCCGTTCATCGCATCGCCCAGGCGACGCTGCCGCTCGGCCGCTGCCTCGACCGCCTGGTGATGGTGGCCGAGGATATTGGGGCCCCAACTGCACATCAGGTCGATGTACTCGCGGCCATCGACATCCCAGACCCGGCAGCCGTCGGCGCGCTCGAAGAATTGCGGATAGGCGGAGCCGAGATAGCGCGTCGCCATGTGCCCCCACATGCCGCCCGGAATGACCGAGGCCGCGCGCTCGCGCAGCAACTGGTCTTTGGAGTTGATCAGGGAAGTCATAGCGAGTTCTCCGCGTATTGATATATCATATATTGATCTTAATGCTGGAAGAACAGGATTTGCTGACCGTCCAGGATGAGGAAGCGGGAGGCGGCTGGCCGCCTCCCGCATCTTTTCGCTCAGTGGCTGAGTTCCGCCAGCGGGAGGTTGCAGCAGGCGCTGTAACGCACGCCCTTGACGTCCGATTTGTAGGCCAGGATCAGGTTCGGGCTGATCAACGGCAGGATGATCCTGTCCTTGATCATCTCCTCGCCGGCCTGATGCCACAGCTTGGCGGCCTCGTCGCCGCTTGCCGCAAGGGCTGCCTTGTAGATATCCGCTTCCTTCGGATTGAGCACCGACGGGTCGCGCACCGCGCCGGCGCGGCGCGCCCACGGGCTGCCCTTGGTCATGGCGAAATAATCGACGTATTGCGACGTGCCGTAATAGTCCGGCGCGTAGAACACCGCCGTCATCGGGATGCCGTCGCCATTGACGCGTTCGCGCCAGTTGGCGAAGGGGATCGGCTGCAGGTCGAGCTTGATGTTGATCTTGGCCAAATCCTGCTGAACCTTCTGCATCAACAGCGACAGATCGACGCCATAGACGTTCATGCCGGGAAACGCCGCTTCCATCTCGAAGCCGTCGGCATGGCCGGCCTTGGCCAGAAGTTCCTTTGCCTTGGCGACGTCATAGGGTTGCGCCTCGAAGCCCGAACCGCCGGGGAAGCCGAGCGGGATCGGTGCGCTGATCAACTGGCCCTCGGAGCCGATGGTGAAGTCCAGGATGCTCGGACGGTCGAGACCGAGCGAAATGGCCTCGCGCACTTCGGGCGTCAGCGGAACCTTGTTGGCCTTGGCGCCGGGCGACAGCGCCACATAGATGAAATTGTAGGACGGCACGGTCTCGATTTTCACGTCGCTGCCGGTCATCGTCTTGGCCGTGTCCGGGTCGATCTGCATGGCGATGTCGGCGGTGCCGCTCTGCAGCATCTGTGCCTGCGCCACCGCATCCTTGGTCTGGCGGATGACGACTTCGCTCAGCGCCGGCGCGGTGCGCCAGTACTTGTCGTTGCGCGCCAGCCGCAGTTCCGAATTGGGCTCATAGGATTTCAGCACGAACGGCGCGCTGCCGGCCGAATGCGCCAGGAACCAGGCCTCGGCATTGTCTGTCGTCGAAGCGTCCGCATCGGCCTTGGCGCCGGCTTCGGAAGCAACCTTGCTGTTGACGACCGCTGCGTAGGGCGCCGCCGCGATGTTGAGGAATTCGGAGCTCGGCGCGACCATCTTGACGACCACCGTATGCGCGTCCGGGGTCTCGATCGAGGCGACATTGTCCATCAGGAACGAGGCGCTGCCCTTGAGGTTCTTTAGCCTCTCCCAGGACCATTTCACGTCCTTGGCTTCGACCGGCGAACCGTCCGAGAATTTGGCGGCCGGGTCGAGCGTGAAGGTGAAGCTGCTCTGGTCGGCATTGCCTTCCCATTTGGAAGCGAGCAGCGGGATCAGCTTGTTGTCCTTGTCCAGCGTCAGCAGCGATTCATAGACGCTGGAATTGTAGATCTGGCAGGTGTCGCAGAAGGCGCGGTGCGGATCGAGCGAGTTGAGGTCGATGTTGCGCGCAATGACCAGCGGCTTGCTGTCCTGCGCGAACGTGGCCGGCGCCCAGAAGGCGCTGGTGGCCAGCAGCACGGCTGCCAGCATCTTCGCCCTGGTCTTGTTTCTCTGTAGGATGCTCATGTCAGTTCTCCCATTTTCTTGTCGGATCTTTGTGGCAATGCGTTCGCTCTATCCACCCACGGCAGTGAGGGATTGAAGCGCGGCCTTGAGCTTTTCAGCGCCGCCCAGTGCGGCGCGGTTGAGCGGGGCCGATACGACGGGAGCCGAGAGGCTTCCCGTCACATGCAGGATCTCGTGATCGAGATAATCGAACACGCGATCCTGAATCTCCTGTGTCAGTCGTCCGCCAAGCGATAGCCCACGCTGCACCTGTTCGATGACGGCTACCCGGTTGGTCTTGCGGATCGAGGCCTCCACCAGCGGCCAGTCGAGCCCGGTCGGGTCGAGGCTGCGCAGGTCGATGATCTCGGCATCGACGCCGGTCTCCTCGACCACCTGGCTGGCGACGGCAACCATGCTGGCGCTGGTGAGCAGTGTACAGGCGCTGCCCGGCCTGACGATCTTCGCCTTGCCGAGCCGCACGCAATAGTCGCGGTCGTCCGCAGGCACAGGGCCTTCGCTCGGGAACAGCTCGACATGCTCGATGACGACGACCGGATCGTCGCATTTCAGCGCTGAATTCATCAGGCCGATATAGTCGAAGGGCGTCGTCGGCGCGACGATGCGCCAGCCGGGAAACAGGGCGAACAGGCCGGACGGATCGCCCGAATGCTGCGAGCCGTAGCCGGTGTGCGGCGAGACGCGCACCCTGACCACGATTGGCACCGGAAAGCCGCCGCCGAACATGTGGCGCACCTTGCTGACCGCGTTGAACAGCTGGTCGGCGGCAACCAGGCAGAAGTCGCCGAACATGATCTCGACGATCGGCCGCAAGCCGCAAAGCGCTGCACCCAGCGCCACGCCGACAAAGCCATTCTCGGCGATCGGCATCGCCAGCACACGCTCCGGCCAGCGCTCCAGCGCGCCCTTTGTGGCGCCCGAAACGCCGCCGCGCAGCCGGTGCACATCCTCGCCCATGATGATGATGCGCGGGTCCTGCTCCATGGCGCGAGCGATGACCTCGGACGCGGCAACCATGAACTTGACCGGCCTGGTGTCGGCCGGCGGCACGTCCTCGATCTCGAGGAAGCGCTCGCCCTTCAGTTCGGAAAGATCGCCGCGGATCTGGTTGTCGACGTCGCTTGGGTCCGGCCACAGATGATCAGGAATGCGCAGCGCGTTGCCGCTCATCTCGGTCAGGGAATCGGCAGCGGTGTTGACCGCCTCCATGACGCGCTGGTCGAGTGTCCCGAGGTCCGAAGCGTTCAGGATGCCCATCGTCTTCAGGCGAGCCGCCATCGTCGCAAGCGGGTCGCGCGCTTTCCAGACGTCTTCCTCGGCGCGCGTGCGGTAGCCGAATTCGCTGCCCGGGCGGGCGCCGCTCTGGTGTAGAAACCGATAGCAGAGCGCCTCGACCAGCACCGGGCCGCCGTCTTCCTCAATCGTCCGGCGCGCCTCGCGCATGGCATGGTGGACTGCCACCACATCCATGCCGTCGCATTCGATGCCACGAAAGCCGAGCATAGGTCCGCGCGAGGCCAGCCGCGTCTCGCGCGTCTGCTCGTTGATGTGCGTGGAGACGGCATAGAGATTGTTTTCGGCGAAAAAGATCACCGGCAGCCGGTAGAGCGCGGCGATGTTCATCGCCTCGTAGGCCGGTCCCGCCATCATCGTGCCGTCGCCGAAGAAGGCGACCGAGATGTTGCCGGTGCCGAGCAGTTTGTTGGCGAGCGCATAGCCCGCCGCGTGCGGCAGGTTGCCGCCGATAATGGCGCTGGTGCCTGGGATGCCGGAGGCATCGTCGCGCATATGCATCGAGCCGCCACGGCCGCCGCAATAGCCTGACTTGAGGCCCATGATCTCGGCCATCAGGCCGCGAACCGATCCCTGCATGCCTGGGTTGAAAGCATCATGCAGCGGGTCGAATCCGCCGGGCGTCTGCGCGTTGACAAGCTTGGCCAGCACCTGGTGATGGGCACGGTGGGTGCCGTTGATGCGGTCGCCGGTGCCGAGCACGGACATGGCGCCGACCGCCGTGGCCTCTTGTCCGATGCTGGCGTGGGCCGGACCATGCACCAGCCCGGCATGGGCCAGATCGAGCACCTTTTCCTCGAAACGGCGGATGAGCAGCATCTGGTGATACCAGCGCACCAGGCTCGACACCTCGGCGTCGGTCCAGTCCGAATCATCGACATCTAGCCGCAACCAGGGCGCCGATGGCTGGATCGATGTCTGCTGGACCATGTCAGCTATTTCCGTTCTGGTAGATGATATATCAAATATTTTCTTAGTCGATTGGGCCGTTCATTTTTCCTGGGGCACGATGCTGGCTAGAAGGTTGCAGGCAAATGGAATTAAATTTCATTTTTGCGAGAAGGCAAAGACTAAGCCGGGACGGCGCGGTTCCGCAAGAGGAATTTTGAGACTGCTAGCAGTGCCGATGTCGGTTTCTTGGGCCGACAGGTTTTCTAACGTATTGGATGTTGGTATGATATAATCACACCGACATTATAGGAGAAATCATGGCTGCCACCGAAAAGCGCACCTTCAGCCTGCCAACAGAGCAGGCTGCTTTCATCGACCGTCTCGTTGAATCAGGAACCTACGCGACCAGCAGTGAAGTGATCCGCGCCGGCCTTCGCGCCCTGCAAGAGCGCGACGCGGCCGTAGAGCGCTGGCTCCGCGAGGAGGTTGTGCCGACCTATGACAGGTGGAAGGCGGATCCTTCCCGAGTTATCCCAGCCAACCAGGCTTTTGACGACATCCGCGCTCACCACGCCGCCCGCTTTAAGAGGGATGTGTGAAGCGCCGGCATATTGTTCTGTTGCCGGAAGCCTTAGCGGACTTAAGATGGATATACGACACCATCGAGATCGCCGCCGGCAACGTCACGGCCATACGCTATATCGAGCGTATCGAAGCCTACTGCCAGGGTCTCGACTACGCCTCGGAGCGCGGAACACGCCGTGACGATCTGCGGCCAGGGCCTTCGGGTTGTCGGTTTCGAGCGCCGTGTAACGGTGACCTTTACAGTCGAATCCGACCAAGTGGTGATCTTCCGTGTGCTCTATGGCGGCGCCAATTGGGAGGATGAGCTCTAACCTGCAACGGGAAAAGCGTAACCCGCTTAGCTGTCCGAACCCGGGCTATCGGTCGACCCGATGCTGGAAGAACTGCAAAAACAATTCCCGCTCCGTGGTGATGTCGAGCTTCTCATAGATGCGCCGGCGATGGTTCTTGACCGTGCCGACGGTGATGCCGAGGCGTTCGGCGATGTTGGCCGTCGGGTGACCGGCGAGGATCAGTTGGACCAACTCCCGCTCGCGCAGTGACAGCTCCGGCCACAGGCTGGCTGGAATGGTCGGTTCCTGGCGGGGCGAGGCGCCGAGGCCTGTCGGCGCTGACGTGCGGGAGAATTCCGTTCCGCGCGCCTTGATGTCGAGCGCATGCAGCGCCTCGAACACCGGCAGCCGTTCATCCAGCAGGGCGATCTCGCTGTCTTTGAATAGCGTGGTCGAGCGGTCGAGGAAGATGCCGAGGCACCAGTCGCCGCCGTCCGCCAGCATGATGCCGACCTCGTCGCAGATCTCCGACTGCGCCAGGAAGCCGGCTATGTACTGGCCGCGCTTGGCCTCATCGTTGGCAAGCCGTTTCAGCGGCATGATGCCCAGCCTTCGCTCGCGTCGCCACGACGCATAGAACGGGTCGAAGACATAGTAATTGTCGAGATAGCGCCGGACCATTTCGTCCGAGAAGCGTCGGTGTTTGATGAATTCGGGTGTCTGCGTCGTCGAATAGCGCGTCACCGTGACGAGGTCGTGCTCGATATCCGCGCCGATCAGGTCGATCAGGCAGTCGACATGCCTGTCCGTGCCGGTGGCGGCGATCGCTTTGGCGAGCGGCGCCCAGATGGTCCCCATGCGCATGCCCTTTTTTCGGCGATGTCAGCTCAGCCGTCATTATGTCTTTAGGCATATGGCGCGAAGCCGCCCATCGAATCTAGCCTTGCGTCAACCTAGACCAGATCCCGAGGCGACCGTGACCCAACCCAATCTCACCGGCCCCATCGTCGGCAATCCAATCGTCATCGGTATCGACGCCGGCGGCACCATGACCGACACGATTCTTGTCGATCAGGACGGCCACTTCAAGATCGGCAAGTCGGCGACCACGCCGAAGAACGAAGCCGAAGGTTTTCTCGCGTCTGCCGAGGACGCGGCGGATGCCTGGGGCATCTCGCTGGAATCATTGTTTTCCGGCGTCAACGTCGTGCTCTATTCCGGCACCGGCATGCTCAACACACTGTTGTCGCGCACCGGCCGCCGGCTCGGCCTGATCACCACCAAGGGCCTTGAGGACATGATCCTGATGGGCCGCGGGCTGCAGGCCTGGGCCGATTATTCCTACGCCGACCGGCTGCACGCGGTCACGCATCATCATCCCGATCCGCTGGTGCCGCGCCGCCGCACGCATGGCGTCACCGAGCGCATCGACCAGTTCGGCGACGTCGTGCTGCCGCTCTACGAACACGAGGTCTCCATCGCCGCGAAAAAATTGATCGCCGACAAGGTCGAGGCGATCTGCATCATGACCATCTTCTCGCATGTCAATCCGGTGCACGAGAAGCGCATCGCCGAGATCTGCCGCGCGGAGGTCGACAGGGCCGGCGCCGACATCATCGTCTACACCAGCCATGAGGTCCGCCCGGTCATCCGCGAGCAGTCGCGGCTGAATTCGGTGCTGATCGAGGCCTACGCCACCTCGCGCGGCCGCAAGCAGCTTAGGGGTATCGAGGACGTCTCGAAGAAATACGGCTTCAAATATGGCGTGCAGACGCTGCTCTCCTTCGGCGGCCTGACCTCGATCAACCATCCGCGCCTGCACGAAACCATGATCTCCGGCCCGATCGGCGGCATCCTCGGTGCTGCCTATGTCGGCAAGCTGATCGGCAATGATTCGCTGATCTGCTCGGATATGGGCGGCACCTCTTTCGACATGGGCGTCATCACACGCGGCCAGACGCGAATCGAGAACGAGCCGCTGATGGACCGTTTCAAGCTCAACGTGCCGACGCTGCATCTCGACACGATCGGCGCCGGCGCCGGCATGATCCTCAAGGTCGATCCCCTGACCAAGAAGGTCTCGCTTGGGCCGGAAAGCGCCGGCTCGGATCCCGGTCCGATCTGCTTCGATCGCGGTGGCACCGAGCCGACCATCGCCGATTGCGACGCCATCCTCGGCCGCCTCAACCCACACTATTTCCTGGGCGGCAAGGTCGTGCTGCAGGTCGAAAAGGCGCGCCGCGCCTTCGAGGAAAAGTGCTCCAGCGTGCTCGGCGTTGGTGTCGAGGAAGCCGCGGAAGGCATGATCGACATGCTGGAGTCCGATGCCAACAACGCGCTGCGCCGGGTCATTTCCGGGCAAGGCATCCATCCCTCCGAATTCACGCTGCTGTCCTATGGCGGCTCGGGACCTTTGCATCTGGCCGGCTGCTCCAGGGGCATCGGCTTCAAGGACATCATCACCTTCCAGTTCGCGGCCGCCTTCTCCGCCTTCGGCTGCACCACGGCCGATTTCATGCGGCGTCATTCCGTCTCCACCCAGCACGACATCCCGTCACGCGCCGACGAGGCTACGCTGGCCGCCTTCGGCGCCAAGGTCACCACGGTCTGGAACGACCTGACCAAGGCAGCGGTCGACGAGATGATCGCCGACGGCCATACCAGGGAGAAGATCAGGACCGTGCCGTTCCTGATGATGCGCTACACCGGCCAGCTCGAGGACGTCGAAGTCATGGCGCCGCTTGCCAAGGTCGGTTCGGCCGACGACATGCGCAGGGTTATCGACGAGTTCGAGGCGGTCTATGCCAAGGTCAACCATCGCGTGTCGCGTTATGGCGAAGCCGGCTTCACCATCACCGAACTCGGGCTGATCGCCACCGCCGACAAGGTCAAGCCGGTGCTGCTCAAGCGGCCGCTCGGCGCCTCCAACCCGGCAGCCGCCCACAAGGGCGTGCGCGAGGCCTATATCGGTGGGCGCTGGCACAAGGCCAATCTCTACGAGATGGATCTGCTTCAGCCAGGCCACGAAGTCATCGGCCCGGCCATCATCGAACATCCCGCCACCACGCTCGTCGTTCATCCGCAGGACCGTGTCCATGTCGATGAATGGACGCTGCTGCACTACACCCACGCTTGAGAGGGCGACCGCCATGTTGGACAAACCTGCCTCGGCCCTGCGCCTTCGCGAAAGACTGCTCGATTCCGAGCGGCTGATGGAAGAGACCGGTTGCTATGACGGCATTACGGAACTCACGCTGCGCAACCAGGATCCGCTGAAATTCGAGACGCTGCACACCAAGCTACGCGCCTATTGCGTCTCGGCGCGCGAAATGGCGCGCCGCATCTCGGCCTCGCCCGGCGTGCGCGAGGTCGGCGAAATGGTGGTCGCCATCTACACGCCCGAGGGCGACGCCATCGCTCTCTCCAACGGCATCATGGTGCACGTCCATACGATGAGCCGCTTCATCAAATGGATGATCAAAAACGGCTACGAGGACAACCCGCGCATCCGCGAAGGCGACATTTTCGCCAACAACGACGCCTTCATAGGCACTGTGCAGGTGCCCGACGTGATGGACGTGGTGCCTATCTTTCATGAAGGCACGCTTGTCGGCTGGGCCGGCGCCGTCTGCCACGAGCTGGAGGCTGGCGGCATTACCCCAGGCGGTGATGTGTGTCTCGCGCAGGAGCGCTTCACCGAGGGTCTGTTCGTCTGCGCCGAGAAGATCGGCGAGAACGACGAGATCCGCCGCGACTACGTCATCCGCTGCGAGCGCAATCTGCGAATGCCGATCTACTGGGTGCTCGACGAGAAGGCCAAAGTCGCATCCTGCATCGACATGCGCGAAAGCGTCAAGCAGCTGATCTCCGAGATCGGCCTCGACTACTGGATGAAGGTGTCGAAGGAGTTCATCGAGGAAGGCCGCCGTGCCCAGCTCGCCCGCACCCGCCAGCTCACCGTCCCCGGAATCTATCGCGGCCACACTTTTTACGGCCACGTCACCGCAGGCAAACCCGGCTTCCAGCTGCTCGGCGATCCGGACTGGCTCTACAACATCCCGATCGAGATGGAGATCACCACCGACGGCAAGATCACCATGGACTTCGAGGGCACGCAGCCCTGGGGCTACCATTCGATGAACTGCACGCCGGCCGGCATGGATGGCGGCATGTTCGTCACCTTGACCCAGCACATGAATTTCGAAGGGCTGGTCAATGACGGCGCGTGGATGGCGACCGAACTGAAACTGCCGCACGGCACCTGGACCAACCCCGACAACGAGATGGTGGCGACCGCCACCTCATGGGCTTTGCTGCTGCCGGCCTATGGCGTCTTCCAGCGGCTTTTGTCGCGCAGTTTTGTCGCCCGCGGCTTCGTCGAGGAGGCCT
This sequence comes from Mesorhizobium sp. M7A.F.Ca.CA.001.10.2.1, assembly GCF_003998575.1. Lineage (NCBI taxonomy): Bacteria > Pseudomonadati > Pseudomonadota > Alphaproteobacteria > Hyphomicrobiales > Phyllobacteriaceae > Mesorhizobium > Mesorhizobium sp. M7A.F.Ca.CA.001.10.2.1. Next base: position 10,288 of record NZ_RZQY01000149.1, read on the forward strand.
TCGTCGGCCAGGTCAACAGCCCGATGATCGAGATGGGCGGCGAGAGCCAGTACGGCACGCCGTTCGGCATGGCCCATTTTGAATGCGCCGCCGCCGGCTCCGGCGCGCTCGCCATCAAGGATGGTCTCGACACCGCCTATGTCGGCTGGAACCCGGAATCCGACATGGGCAACATCGAGGTCTGGGAACAGTCGATGCCGATGGTCTATATCGGCCGCTCGATCGTGCCCAACTCCGGCGGTGCCGGCAAATATCGCGGCGGCTGTTCCTTCGTCTCGACCTGGCTGATCAACAAGACGTCGCATCTGCGGCTCCACACCTCCGAACATTCTTCGCGCGTGTTCGACAATGGCGGCATGTGCGGCGGTTATCCGGCGCCGACCTGCCAGAAGCATCCCGCCGTGCGCAACTCCGACATTCACGAAATCGC
>NZ_RZQY01000014.1:0-26053 GCF_003998575.1 Mesorhizobium sp. M7A.F.Ca.CA.001.10.2.1
GCCGGATTGGACTGTGGCAGCTTCCACCACGCTCACTGGGTGACCTCTACAGGGTCGGTGGCGGTTCGTCGAACGTCTATCCGGCTAATCAACATATACGCTGTACTGCCCCGCTCCAGACTTCAGCATGGACCCAACGGCGCGAGCCCGTCAATCCTGCTTATTACGGCACTTGCGAGCTTGTTGTGCAAGTGTATAAATAGCCTTCCATGAAATTTTCTCGATTTTTTTCAGCGAAAAAGGACTTCGATGAGCGCTTTCGGATCACAGTCCATGGCGGCGCCGCTGCGCCGCGTGCTGATGCGGTCGGCGGCCAACGCCATGCGCAATGCCGACAGGGCTGCTTGGCACTATGGCCCGGGTTTCAATCCGGCGAAAGCGGCATCGCAGCACGCGCTCCTTGCTGAACTGGTGGCGGCTTCCGGTGCCGAAATCGAATGGATCGAGGACACGGCGGATGGACTTTCGGATTCGGTGTTCACGCACGACCCGTCGCTGATGACCGATCGCGGCGCGCTGATCCTGTCCATGGGCAAGCCGTTGCGCGCCAGGGAGCCCTCGCTGCATGAGGAAACCTACCGAAGGCTGGGTATTCCAATCCTGGGCCGCGTCGAGGTTCCTGGCCAGGTCGAAGGCGGTGATTGTGTATGGCTCGATGCCCGCACGCTGGTGATCGGGCGCGGTGTCCGCTCCAACCAGGAAGGCATCCAGCAGGTTTCCAACCTGCTGACGCCGCTGGGCGTTTCCGTCTACGGCTTTGATCTGCCGCTGTGGCAAGGCGAAGAGGCGTGCCTGCATCTGATGTCGGTGATCAGCCCGCTGGCCGACGACCTCGCACTGGTCTATTCACCGCTTTTGCCGGCCCCGTTCTATCAGATGCTGAAGGCGCGCAACGTCCGGCTGGTCGAAGGCGACGCCGAAGAGTTCGCGGCTTCCAACGGCCTTAGCCTGAACGTGCTGCCGACCAGCCCACACAAGGTCATTGCCGTCGCAGGCTTTCCAAAGACCAAAGCCGCGATGGAAGCCGCCGGCTGCACGGTCGAAATCTTCGAGGCGGATGCGCTCTGCATCGCCTGCGAGGGCGGGCCGACATGCCTGACGCGACCGATCCTGCGCCAATGAATATGCCATCCCGCCGCAGGTTCCGTCGCGAGGGCGAGGAGCGGCGGCGGCAGGATCTGATCGAGGCCACTCTGGACAGCGTGGCGGAACATGGCCTGCAGGGCGCCACCTTGCGCACCATCGCATTGCGTGCCGGCGTCACCGCTGGGCTGATCCGGCACTATTTTCCCGGCAAGGAAGAATTGCTGCAGGAAGCCTATGCAGCGCTGATGGGCCGCATGACCGAGCAGGCGAAAGCGGCTTTGGTCATGGAGAATGCCTCGCCTCGCCAGCGCCTTGCGGCTTTCGTCACCGCCAACCTCAATGCGCCGATCATCGATGCGCGGGTGTTTTCGCTCTGGGCAACCTTCATCGGCCGCGCCAGAGCGGATCCGACCTTGGCCCACGCCCACCGCGAAGGCTACCTTGGTTTTCGCAATGAGGTGGAGGCGGTTGTGGCTGAGGTGCTCGCCGCCGAACGGCGCAATCCGGACGCAAGCCAATTGCGCCACCATGCCATCGCGATTAATGCGATCATCGACGGACTCTGGATCGAAGGCTGCCTGGCCGGCGAGATGTTCTCGGCCGGCGAATTGGCGGCGATCGGCATCAAGACTGTCGAGGCCGAACTAGGCCTCGCGCCGGACGGGGAGGAAAACCAATGACGACACTCGGCGAAGCCCTCATCTCGCTGCTTGAAGCGCATGGCGTCGACACGGTGTTCGGGATTCCGGGCGTCCACACGGTCGAGCTCTACCGCGGGCTGGCGCGCTCGAATATCCGCCACGTCACGCCGCGTCACGAACAGGGCGCCGGCTTCATGGCCGATGGCTATGCGCGCGCCAGCGGCAAGCCGGGCGTCGCCTTTGTCATCACCGGACCGGGGCTCACCAACACCATCACCGCCATGGGGCAGGCACGCGCCGATTCGGTACCGATGCTGGTCATATCAGGCGTCAACGCCACGCCGACGCTGGGCAAGGGGCTGGGCCATCTGCATGAATTGCCGGACCAGCGCGGCATGATGGAGAAGGTGGCGCTGTTTTCGCAGCGCGTTACCGAGGCCGGCGAATTGCCCGGTGCCCTGGCGCAGGCCTTTGCCCTGTTTTCATCGGCGCGGCCCGGCCCGGTGCATATCGAGATCCCGACCGACGTCATGGTCAAGTCGGCGGATGGCATCGCTGCCATGCTGAGCAATGTGACCCCACCCGCGCCGGAAGGTGCCGCAATTGCCAGCGCGGCCAAACTCATCGGTGCCGCGCGCCGCCCGCTGATCCTGGTCGGCGGCGGCGCCAAACGCGCCGAAGCGCCACTGCGGCGTCTGGCCGAGCGGCTGGGAGCGCCGGTCGTCCAGACCACCAATGCGCGCGGCCTGCTGCATGGTCATCCGCTTTGCGTGCCGGCCAGTCCCAGCCTGAAGGCGGTACGGGCGCTGATGGCCGACGCCGACCTGGTCATTGCCGCCGGCACCGAATTCGGCCCGACCGACTATGACGGCTACAGCGATGGCGGCTTTGTCCTGCCCGCCAATCTGATCCGCATCGATATCGGCGCCGACCAGCTTGCCCGCCGCCCGGCGACGGTTTCGATCCAGGCCGATTGCGCTGAGGCGCTCGAAGCGCTGCTTCTGGAAACGGGCCATGTCCGGGCAAGCGAGGGCGGTTCGTCGCGCGCCGCTGCTATACGAAAAACAGCCTTTGCCGAGCTCAATCCGACACTGCAGGCACAGGTGCGCGCCGTCGAGATGATCCGCGACACCTTGCCGGGCGCGCTCATCGTCGGCGATTCGACGCAGCCGATCTATGCCGCCAACCTCTATTACGACCACGACCGCCCAGGCGGCTGGTTCAATGCCGCCACCGGCTTCGGCGCGCTCGGCTATGGCCCGCCGGCGGCGATTGGCGCGGCCCTTGCGATACCCGATGCGCCGGTTGTCTGCCTGACCGGCGACGGCGGCTTCCAGTTCACGTTGCCGGAATTGGGCGCCGCACTCGACGCGCAGGCGCCGGTCATCTTCGTCGTCTGGAATAACAGAGGCTACCGCGAGATCGAAACCTCGATGCTCGATGTCGGTGTCGAGCCGGTCGGCGTATCGCCGGCGCCGCCGGATTTCTGCAAGCTGGCCGAGGCCTATGGCATCGGCGCCGAACGGCTTGCCGACATCGACGCTCTCGCGGACGCGTTGAAGCGCGCCCGGGCCACCGGACTGCCGCGCGTCATCGAAATCACGGTTGACTGAAGGACGGTGCTACGTATTTCCCGTCTCGCCGCCCTGAACCACGGCCGGCCGGTGGGCGGACGCATGCAAAGACGCGACAACTGCCATGTCGAGATGTCAATTGAGTGACGGGGCAAAAGGCGCGACGCTTCGCGTCGGCGGCACAGAAACGACCTAACGATAAAAAAATGACAGGAGCGTCCAAGATGACGGAAACACTTGAAGGCAAGCATATCGTCGTGACCGGTGGAACCGGTGCGCTCGGCGGTGCGGTTGTCGGCAAACTGCTGAGTGACGGCGCGATCTGCCATGTGCCCAACGCCCATGCCGCCGCACCAGCGCATTTTCCCTTCGCCGCGCATGACCGTGTCCAGTTGGTGCACAATGTCGATCTCTCGGACCCTGCCAAGGTCGAAGCGTTCTACAGTCAGGTTCCAGGCCTGTGGGGCTCAATCCACCTGGCCGGCGGCTTCACCGCCGCACCGGTGGAAAAGATCGAGTCGGCGTCCTTTGCCGAGATGATGGACACCAATGCACGCACCGCCTTCCTGTGCTGCCGCGCCGCGATCCGCTCAATGCTGTCGTCGGACACGGCGGGCCGCATCGTCAACGTCACGGCGCGCGCCGGGCTCGATCCGCGGCGCGGCGCTGGCATGGTCGCTTACGCCGCCAGCAAGGCGGCGGTTGCCGCGATGACGGTGGCGATGGCCGAAGAGCTGAAGCACAGGGGCATCCTGGTCAATGCCGTGGCGCCGTCGACACTCGATACGCCGGCAAACCGCGCCGACATGCCGGATGCCGATGTCACCAGATGGGGCAGCCTCGAAGCCGCCGCCGAGGCCATCGCCTACCTTGCCTCGCCGGCCAATCAGGCGATGAGCGGCACGCTGGTGCCGCTTTACGGCAGGGCGTAACCTTCCAACCCTTCACGTCGGTCAAGTCAAAGAAAAACCCCGCCGGATCGCTCCGGCGGGGTTTTTGTTGAGGCCGCGCGCGAGGCGCGGCAGACAGCCGAAGCTTAGCTGCCCTGCTTCTTCAGCGCGGCACCCAGGATGTCGCCCAGCGAAGCGCCGGAGTCGGTCGAGCCGTACTGAGCGACCGCTTCCTTCTCTTCGGCGATTTCCAGCGCCTTGATCGAGACCTGCAGCTTGCGGGTCTTCTTGTCGAAGGCGATGACGCGGGCATCGACCTTCTGGCCAACGGTGAAGCGCTCGGGGCGCTGCTCGTCGCGGTCACGGCTCAGATCGGAGCGCTTGATGAAGGTCTCGATGCCGCTGTCGACCAGCCGCACTTCCAGACCGCCATCCTTGACGCCGATGACTTCGCAGGTGACGACCGCGTTCTTGCGCAGTTCGCCTGAAGTCGCCGCTTCGCCGACCGTATCCTTGGCCAACTGCTTGATGCCGAGCGAGATACGCTCCTTGTCGATGTCGACATCGAGCACCTGCGCCTTGACCATGTCGCCGCGATTGTACTCTTCGATGACCTGCTCGCCCGGACGGGTCCAGTCGAGGTCGGAAAGGTGCACCATGCCGTCCACGTCGCCTTCGAGGCCGATGAACAGGCCGAACTCGGTCTTGTTCTTGACCTCGCCCTCGACCTGGCTGCCGACCGGATGGCTAGAGGCGAAAGCCTGCCACGGATTCTCGAGCGTCTGCTTGAGGCCGAGCGAGATGCGGCGCTTGGCCGGATCGACCTCGAGCACCACCACGTCGACTTCCTGGGTCGTCGACAGGATCTTGCCGGGATGCACGTTCTTCTTCGTCCACGACATTTCCGAAACGTGGATGAGACCCTCGATGCCCGGCTCCAGCTCGACGAACGCGCCGTAGTCGGTGATGTTGGTGACGGTACCCTTGATCTTCTTGCCGATCGGGAACTTGGTGCCGATCTCGGACCACGGATCACTCTCGAGCTGCTTCATGCCGAGCGAGATGCGGTGGGTTTCCTGGTTGATGCGGATGATCTGCACCTTGACCGTCTGACCGATGTTGAGGATTTCGGTCGGATGGTTGACGCGGCGCCATGCCATGTCGGTGACATGCAGCAGGCCGTCGATGCCGCCGAGGTCGACGAACGCACCATAGTCGGTGATGTTCTTGACGACGCCTTCGACAACCTGGCCTTCTTCGAGGTTCTGCACGATTTCCGAACGCTGTTCGGCGCGGCTCTCTTCGAGCACGGTACGGCGCGACACCACGATGTTGCCGCGGCGACGATCCATCTTGAGGATCTCGAAGGGCTGCGGGTTGTGCATCAGCGGGGAGACGTCGCGGATCGGGCGGATATCGACCTGGCTGCGCGGCAGGAAGGCCACGGCGCCGTCGAGGTCGACAGTGAAGCCGCCCTTGACCTGGTTGAAGATGACGCCTTCGACGCGCTCACCCTTGGTGAACTTCTCTTCGAGACGAACCCAGCTCTCTTCGCGGCGGGCCTTCTCGCGGGAAAGCATCGCTTCGCCAAGCGCGTTTTCGATGCGCTCGACATAGACTTCGACGGTGTCACCGACCTTGAGGGTGGTGTCCTTGCCCTTGACGCCGAATTCCTTCAGCGGCACGCGGCCTTCGACCTTGAGGCCGACGTCGATGATGGCCATGTCCTTTTCGATCGCGGTGATCGTACCCTTGACGACCTGACCTTCGCCGGAATGGCCTGTGGTAAATGATTCTTCGAGCAGGCTCGCGAAATCATCGCGAGTGGGATTTGCAGCTGACATTGTTTCTCCTGGAGTGCCCCGCATCTAGAAGCGGGACGGGCGCCGTAGGTTAGCGTTGCGTTGGCCTGCCGGCGTTCCGGGCTACAAAAACCCTGGGCCGCTTTTTAAGCGGCAATTCCGGCGCATGAAGAATGCTGGCAGGCTGGTTCGTGCCCGATATGGGTATTTTCTTCGCCTCCGACAACGGAAATACGAGGGAAAACCCGGATCAGGCCTTGTCTCTCTTGGCTAGCACGTCGTCTATGATCGCCATGGCTGCAAGAAACGCGGCTTCTATAGCCATTTCGCTGGTATCAAGCAAGTGCGCGTCGACCGCCGGCTTCAACGGTGAGTCCGCTCGACCCATGTCGCGCTCGTCGCGGCGCACGATATCGGCGAGGATCTCGGTGAAATCAGCGGTCCCGCCGATGCTCTCGATCTCGGCCAACCGGCGCTGTGCCCGCACCTCGGCGCTGGCCGTCACATAGAGTTTGATGTCGGCGTCGGGGCAGACGACGGTGCCGATGTCGCGGCCGTCGAGCACGGCCCCGGGCGGCGTCTTGGCGAAGTCGCGTTGTTTCTCGACGAGGATGCGCCGCACCGTCGGGTACACGGCGACCTTCGAGGCTGCCTCGCCGACCGCATGCGCTGACAGCACCGCCCGGTCGAGCTTTGCCAGGTCGACCTGACGGGCAGCGGTTTCCGCCGCCGAGACATTGTCGAGCGGCAGGCCCAGCCGCAGCAGCGCATGGGCGACGGCGCGATAAGTGAGGCCGGTGTCGAGCAGGTTGAGGTGGTAATGGTCGGACAGCCGTCGCGCCAGCGTGCCTTTGCCGGCACCGGCGGGGCCGTCGATGGCGACTATCGTCATAGTTTTCCCGATTTATCGAAGTTCATCGTCTTTCTTTCCGGAATTGTCCATGAATTCTCTAATATTATGTGAGCACATTTTTAAGAAGTAATAGCCAAATGAGGAAATCCGATACAGCTCAACAGAGCATACTATGGTGCTATCTCTCATTTCAAACGAAATATCCTTTTTTTTCAATTAGAGACAAATTCCTAAGTACGGCGATATCAACTTTTATACCTTCATTATAAACGTCTTGCATATAGTTTAACGCGCCAAATTCTTTGCTCGATACAGAGGCGCTCATGTAGAAGGAGCCGGGTCCGGGCAAAATGCATTGTGCAAAATAAAAAAATGACTCGTAAGGATCATCAATCGAAATGAGTCTACGAATAGCCCCCGCAAGAATTAACGTTCTACGGGGATGATGAATAATCGGCGCCTCTGATACGATCGAATTTACTCGATCTCTGTACTGCCGATCTTCCTGGTCGGTTTTGTATTCTTTCTCATCTGTCGCGTTCCCTATCCAGAATATTCTCTCCAAGAGGCCAGCCTGATTTGAAGAGAGCTCAGATAGTACGTTTACGAGATGGGGGGATATCCCGCTGCCTGTCGCTGCGCTGGCAATAAGCTCCGCCCATCTTTCCATCATTTCAGCATCATCAGGGCTCTCGAGAGAGGCTTTCTCGAGAGCGGGAATCAATACCTTGTTAGGAATTGGACTAAATTGGCCGCTTTCTATGTCTAGGCGCTTTCGGGCAATCTTGGCTATCTCGACTAGAACGTCCTCCCGTTGAAGCCGAATCTGATCTGCGCGCAAACCACGAGCCTCTGATATCGGTCGGATGATATCCGTCAAGGCATCTAGCAAGCGACCGGAAGATTGGGGCGGAATTTCCGCCTTTATCTCAGCTTTGGCTCCTATGCCAACGTCGATATTTATCCCTACCTTCTTACCAGACTCGCTCTCGCCCATTTTATCGCCCTCAAGCTCCAATCTCCGCGCCCAGCCCCGTCATCAGCCCCATGAATTCCGGAAAGCTGGTCGCGATCATCGCCTGATCGTCGATGGTCACCGGCTTTTCGGTCGCCAGCCCCATCACCAGAAAGCTCATTGCAATGCGGTGGTCGAGATGGGTCTGCACCGTCGTGTCCTGGCCGTTGGGATGGCCGCCAAGCCCCTTGCCGCCCGGTTTGCCGCGCACGGCAAGCGAAGCCTCGCCCTCGGTGCAGTCGACACCGTTGAGCTTCAGACCATTGGCGACGGCAGACAGCCGGTCGGACTCCTTCACCCGCAGCTCCTCCAGCCCCTGCATCAGCGTTTCGCCCTCGGCGAAGCTGGCGGCGACCGCGAGCACTGGGTACTCGTCGATCATCGACGGCGCCCGCTCGGGCGGCACGATGACGCCCTTCAGCTCGGAGTAACGCACGCGCAGATCGGCGACATCCTCGCCGCCGGCATTACGCGGGTTGAGGATGTCGATCTTGCCGCCCATGTCCTGCAGCGTCAAAAGCAGGCCGGTGCGGGTCGGGTTCATCAGCACGTTCTCGATTGTGATGTCCGAACCCGGCACGATCAGTGCGGCCACCAGCGGGAAGCCGGCCGAGGACGGGTCGCCCGGCACGGCGATGGTCTGGCCGGTCAGCTTGCCCTGGCCTTCGATGAAGATGTGGCGCACGCCGCGTTCGTCGGTCTCGACCGACAGATTGGCGCCAAACCCCTTCAGCATCTTTTCGGTGTGGTCGCGCGTCATGACGGGTTCAATGACTGTGGTGATACCGGGCGTGTTGAGGCCGGCGAGCAGCACTGCGGACTTCACCTGCGCCGAGGCCATCGGCACGCGATAGGTGATCGGCGCGGCATGCTTCGGTCCATGCAGTGTGATCGGCATGCGGTCGCCCGGTGTCGCCTTCAGCACCTGCACGCCCATCTGGCGCAAGGGTTCGAGCACGCGGCCCATCGGCCGGCCCGACAGCGAGGCATCGCCGATGAAGGTCGTCTCCATGTCATAAGTGCCGACAAGGCCCATGGTCAGCCGCGAGCCGGTGCCGGCATTGCCGAAATCGAGCGGGCCTTCCGGCTGCAGCAGCGCCCCATTGCCGGTGCCGCGGATCACCCACTCGTCGCCGTTCTTCTCGATATGCGCGCCCATTGCCTTCATGGCCGCACCCGTGCGCATCACGTCCTCGCCTTCGAGCAGGCCGGTGATGCGGGTCTCCCCGGAGGCGAGGCCGCCGAACATGAAGGAACGGTGCGAGATCGACTTGTCGCCCGGCACGCGCGCGATGCCGGAAAGGGCTGGGGATTGGCGGGCGGTGGCCGGCTTGGGGGCGGCGGCGTGAGACATGGAATTTCCCTGGACGGAATGCCGGCAGGCCGGCGCTTTTCATTTGTTGCGGCGGTCTCGTATCACGGTGGGGCGAAATGGTCATCCCCATGGTCGTCACTTGATGCGAGGCCTTTCAATGCATGGTTTTGTGACGCCGGCTTTTCGCTTTGACAGCGCTGCAAACTGTGGTTAAGGGGACCACTCTTTTATTGACGAGGCTTGCCGTGGCAAAAACCGAACTTGGCACAAAACGTATCGACCCGGAGACGGGCCGAAAATTCTACGACCTGAACAAGGACCCGATCGTCTCGCCCTACACCGGCAAGACCTATCCGCGTTCCTATTTCGAGGAAGGCAAGATTGCCGCTCTCGAGGAGGAAGAGGAAGTGGCCGAGAAGGAAGTGGACGCCGAGGAAGAAGAAGGCGTTGAGGTCGTCTCGCTCGAAGAGGCTGATGAGGACGTCAAGGGCGACGACCTGCCGGATCTTGGCGACGATGAGGACGACGTCGATCTCGGCGACGACGAAGATGACACTTTCCTTGCCGACGAAGAGGAAGAAGACGACGACGTCGCCGACATGATCGGCGTCGGAGACGACGACGACGAGGTCTGATCGGCCTTGAAAGCGGGCGTTTGCGGGCTTTCGTGGCCTGTGAAGAAAAAGCGGCTATCGAAGGCTTGATATCTGAGAAGGGCGGGGTTAGAAGCCGCCTGCACTAACGGCGTGGTCTCCAACCCGCGCCGGATCTCTTCGCCGGAAACGGCGCCGGTTGACTGCCGGAAGTGGGGCCATAGCTCAGTTGGGAGAGCGCTTGAATGGCATTCAAGAGGTCGTCGGTTCGATCCCGATTGGCTCCACCAAACAGTTCCTCTGCAATTCGCAGCCGATGAATGTGCCGCACTGCGGCCGTTGCGCTTGGTGGCCAGTTCAGGCAACGCCGCTGAAAGCGCCTCCATCAACGGAACGAACGAGCCATTTCTTGAGAGCGATGGCTCGCCGGACAAAGTCCTCACTGTTCATGGAGCGCTTAGAGACTGAAAGGCAGCCCGATCACCACTCGGCGAAGGAGCCGTCCTTGTGGCGCCAGACCGGATTGCGCCAGCGATGGCCTTCCTTGGCGCGTTCCTTGACATAGTCCTCGTCGATCTCGACACCCAGTCCCGGTCCGTCGGGAATGGCGACATAACCATCCTCGTAGCGGAAGACATCCTTGTTGGCGGCATAGTCGAGCAGGTCGTTGGCGGCATTGTAGTGGATGCCGAGGCTCTGCTCCTGGATGAAGCAGTTGTAGCTGACCGCGTCGAGCTGCAGGCACGCAGCAAGCGCGATCGGCCCGAGCGGGCAGTGCGGCGCCACGGCCACATCATAGGCTTCCGCCATCGCCGCGATCTTGCGGCATTCGGTGATGCCGCCGGCATGCGACAGGTCTGGCTGGATGATATCGACGACACCTTCCTCGAACACCGACTTGAAGTCCCAGCGGCTGTAGAGCCGCTCACCGAGCGCAATCGGCGTCGAGCCAAGCGCGGCGATCTCCTTCAGCGCCTCGCGGTTTTCGCTGAGCACCGGCTCCTCGATGAACATCAGCCTGTAGGGCTCCAGCTCCTTGACCAGGGCGCGCGCCATCGGCCGGTGCACGCGGCCGTGAAAATCGACGGCGATGCCGATGTTGGGCCCCACGGCCTCGCGCACCATGGCGACGCGTTCGACAGCGGCATCGATCTTGTCGTGGCTGTCGACGATCTGCAACTCCTCGGTACCGTTCATCTTCAACGCCAGGAAACCGCGCGCAACCATTTCCCGGGCACCCGCCGCGACTTCCGCCGGCCGGTCCCCGCCGATCCAGGAATAGACCTTGATCGTGTCGCGCAGCTTGCCGCCGAGCAATTCATGCACAGGCACGCCGAGCGCCTTGCCCTTGATATCCCACAGTGCCTGGTCGATGCCCGCAATGGCGCTCATCAGGATCGGCCCGCCACGGTAGAAGCCGCCGCGGTGCATCACCGTCCAGTGGTCCTCGATCAGGCGGGGATCCTTGCCGATGAGGTAATCGCCAAGCTCCTTGACCGCTGCCTCGACGGTCAGTGCCCGGCCCTCGACGACCGGCTCGCCCCAGCCGGTGACGCCGGCATCGGTCTCGATTTTCAGGAACAGCCAGCGCGGCGGAACGATGTAGGTGGTGAGCGAGATGATTTTCATGCGCAGTCTCAGTTGCTCTTGAGTTTCTTGGCGCTGCCGAGGTCGCGCGCCGCGAGGTCGAGGATCTTGTTTGCCGCCCCGCGTGCCGCCTCGGCATTGCGCATGCGCAGCGCCTCGACCACCTCGCGGTGCGCCGCCACGGCCTCCATGCGCCGGTCGAGCGAAATCACCGCCGTCGCCTCGAGCGAGAATTTCAGCCCGGTGTCGATGAGATTACCGATCTGGCGAAAGATCGGGTTGTGGCTCGCGGCATAGACGATCTGGTGGAAAGCGATGTCGCTGCGCGAGAAGGCGGCGAGGTCCTCGCCAGCGCCGGCCATGCCTCGCCATGCCGCTTCGAGATCGGCGATTTCCTGCAGCGTCGCGCGGGTGGCGGCGAGTTCTGCGACCAGCGGTTCGATGGCGCGGCGCGTTTCGAGGATGGCGTCGAAGAGCTTGTCGTCCAGCGCGTGCGGCGCGTGCCAGGCGAGCACCTGCGGGTCGATGATGTTCCAGTCGTCCTCGTTGCAGACGATCGTGCCGATGCGTGGCCGCGACAGCACCAGCCCTTTGGCGGCCAGCACCTTCAGGGCTTCGCGGATCACGGTGCGGCTGACGCCATACTCGACGCCGAGCTCGTTTTCGGTCGGCAAGGAGGAGCCGGCCGGATAGCGCCCGGAGAAGATGTCAGAGGCTATCGCCTTGGTCACATCCGGCATCACGCGCGGGCGGCGAGTGGTCGTATCTCCCGGGGCTTTTTTCAGAATCTCGGTCACCTCAGCCCTCCTCCAAGGCGGCGAACCGCTGGTTTCGCACAGCCGGTCCGCCCTTAACGGATGCGGATCAATTGCGCCAGCGATCGCTGGTCAGAGCATGTACATTAATTATCATACCAGATCAATTGACGAGTATGATAAAAGCGATTAGAGACTCCGGCATCCGGGCTGAGCGCCCGGTCTATCGCTGGGAGGTAATCATGCGACTTTTGAAGACCGCGCTCGTCGCGGGCGCGCTTGCCGTGCTGTCCGTCACGACCATCGCTGCATATGCTCAGGACACCAAGATCGGTTTCATCGTCAAACAGCCCGAGGAGCCGTGGTTCCAGGACGAATGGAAGTTCGCCGACCAGGCCGCCAAGGAGAAGGGCTTTACCCTGGTCAAGATCGGCGCCGAGGACGGTGAGAAGCTGATGTCGGCCATCGACAATCTCGGCGCCCAGGGCGCCCAGGGCTTCATCGTCTGCACACCGGACGTGAAGCTTGGCCCCGGCATCGTCGCCAAGGCCGCCGCCAACAATCTCAAGCTGATGACTGTCGACGACCGTCTGGTCGGCGCCGACGGCAAGGCGCTGGAAGACGTGCCGCATATGGGCATTTCGGCCACCAAGATCGGCGAAGCCGTCGGCCAGGCGATCGTCGACGAAATGAAGGCACGCGGCTGGAAGGCCGACGAGGTCGGCGCCATCCGCGTCTCCTACGACCAACTGCCGACCGCGGTCGACCGCGTCGAAGGTGCCATCTCGGTGCTGAAGGCAAACGGCTTCAAGGCCGAGAACATCTTCGACGCGCCACAGGCCAAGACCGACACCGAAGCCGCCCTCAACGCCGCAACGGTCGTGCTCAACGCCCATGCCGACATCAAGAAATGGGTCTCCTTCGGCCTCAACGATGAGGCGGTGCTCGGCGCAGTGCGTGCTTCCGAAAGCGTCGGCATCCCCGCTGACAGCGTGATCGGCGTTGGCATTGGCGGCGCGGATTCCGCAATCAACGAGTTCAAGAAGCCGACCGCCACTGGCTTCGTCGGCACCGTGATCATCTCGCCGAAGCGTCATGGCTACGAGACGGCGCTCAACATGTATGACTGGGTTGCCAACAACAAGGAACCGGAGAAGCTGATCCTGACTTCCGGTGCACTCGCCAAGCGTGACGACTACCAGAAGGTCCGCCAGGGCCTCGGCATCGAATAATCCTCCCTGTACAAACAGGCGGCGGCTCATCCCGCCGCCTGTTTGTCATGGCTCAAAAGGATCGGCTCGTGTCCTTTCTCGACTTCTCGCACATCACCAAGACCTATCCGGGCGTCAAGGCGCTGTCGGACGTCTCGTTCGGCGTCGACAAAGGCGCCGTGCATGGCCTGATGGGCGAGAACGGCGCCGGCAAATCCACCCTGATCAAGATCCTCTCCGGCGACCAGCATGCCGATCAGGGCGAGATCCGCATTGACGGCAGGGTTCAAGCCTATACCTCGACCCGGGATGCCTTCGACAATGGCGTCATTGTCATTCATCAGGAACTGCAACTCGTTCCTGAACTCACCGTTGCCGAAAACCTCAGCCTCGGTCGTTTCCCCGCCAACGCCGGCATCATCGCCGGTCGCCGGATGCTGGACGACGTCGGCGCCAAGCTGAAATCGGCCGGTATCGACATCGACATGCGCCGCAAGGTCAAGACGCTGTCGATCGGCGAACGCCAGATGGTCGAGATCGCCAAGGCGGTCATGCTCGACGCACGCGTTATCGCGCTGGACGAACCGACCTCGTCGCTGTCCTCGCGCGAAAGCGAAATCCTGTTTGCCCTGATCAATCGCCTGCGCAGCGAGGGCAAGGTCATCATCTACGTCTCGCACAGGCTCGACGAGGTGTTCCGGCTCTGCGACAGCCTGACCGTGCTGCGCGACGGCAAGCTCGCGGCGCACCACGCGTCGCTGAAAGGCGTCACCCGCGATCAGGTCGTCGCCGAGATGGTCGGCCGCGAGATTTCGGATATCTGGGGTTTTCGCGCACGAAAAACAGGCGATGTCCGCCTGAAGGTCGACGCTCTCAGCGGCCCCAAACTGCAGACACCGGCCAGTTTCGAGGCAAGGGCAGGCGAGATCGTCGGCTTCTTCGGCCTGATCGGCGCCGGGCGCTCGGAGCTGATGCGGTTGGTCTATGGCGCCGATCCGCGCTCGGGCGGCACCATCACCGTCGACGGCAAGCTGGTTCGCGCCACCGATCCGCGTGGCACGATCCGGGCCGGCATCGTGCTGTGCTCGGAGGATCGCAAGCATGACGGCATCATCCAGGGGCGCTCGGTCGAGGAGAACATCAACATCTCGTCGCGGCGCCATCACACACGCTTCGGCGTGCTCAACCGCGCCAGCGAGATCGCCACGGCCGAGACCTTTATCAAGAAGCTGAAGGTGCGCACGCCGTCGCGCAAGCAGGACATCATCAACCTCTCCGGCGGCAACCAGCAGAAGGTCATCCTCGGCCGCTGGCTGTCCGAACAGGGCGTGCGGGTTCTCATTGTCGACGAACCGACGCGCGGCATCGATGTCGGTGCCAAATCCGAGATCTATGAGCTACTGTACCAGCTTGCCGAGGATGGCATGGCGATCGTCGTCGTCTCTTCCGAACTGCCGGAGGTGATGGGCATCTGCGACCGCATCCTGGTGATGTGCGGCGGCCGCGTCAGCGCCGAGCTCACCCGCGACCAGTTCGCCGAAAGGGCGATCCTGGCTGCCGCTCTCCCCGATCAGAAAACCCCCGACGCGATCGCATCCTGAGGACTTTTGGCATGACCGACCAGTTGAAAAAAATCCTGCTCGGCGAACAGGGGCTCGTCGTCATCTTTGTCGTCGCCTTCGCGTTGGTGTCGGCTCTGGTGCCGAACTTCCTTACGGACCGCAACATGCTCGGCCTGCTGCAGTCGGTGGTCACCGTCGGCATCGTCGCCTGCACCATGATGTTCTGCCTCGCCACGCGCGACTTCGACTTGTCGGTCGGTTCGATCGTCGCCTTTGCCGGCATGGTCGCTGTGATGGCCTCGAATTACACCGGCTCGATCCTGCTTGGCCTGCTGGCGGCAATCGCCTGCGGCGCTTTCGTCGGCTTCATCAACGGCGTTGTCATCGCCAAATTTCGCATCAACGCGCTGATCACGACGCTGGCCACCATGCAGATCGTGCGCGGCTTTGCGCTGATCGCGTCCGACGGCCGCGCCGTCGGCATCAACAGCCCGGATTTCTATCAGCTGGCGCTCTCGAAACTGCTCGGCATACCGACGCCGGTCTGGGTGCTTGCCATCCTGTTTTGCATCTTCGGCTTCGTCCTCAACCGGACCGTTTTCGGCAAGAACACGCTGGCCATCGGCGGCAATCCGGAGGCCTCGCGGCTTGCCGGCGTCAATGTCGACCGGACGCGCATCTGGATTTTTGCGCTGCAAGGCGTCGTCTGTGGTATCGCCGGCATCCTGCTGGCGTCGCGCATCACCTCGGGCCAGCCCAACGCGGCGGTCGGGCTCGAGCTTTCGGTTATCTCGGCCTGCGTGCTCGGCGGAGTCTCGCTTGCCGGCGGCCGCGCCACCATGTCGGGCGTCATCGTCGGCGTGCTGATTATGGGCATCGCCGAGAACGCCATGAACCTGCTCAACATCCCGGCCTTCTACCAGTACATCGTGCGCGGCGTCATTTTGCTGCTGGCCGTGCTGCTCGACAATCTGCGCTCGTCGGCTTTGGGCCGGCGATAGGCTGGAGGGACAAAAATGGTTGAGCGCCTTTCCGGCAAACGCATTTTCCTGACGGGTGCAGCGCAAGGCATCGGGCTTGCCATCGCCAAAGCCTGTTTGGCCGAAGGCGCAAAACTGTTCCTGGTCGACCGCGACGGCGCGTTGCTGGACAAGGCAGTCGCCGGCCTTGCCGCACCGCAAGGCCATGTCGGACATGTTGCGGCCGACATAAGCGACAGCGCCGGGATTGCGGCTGCCGTCAGCCAAGCGGCCGCCGAGATCGGCCCGATCAACGCGCTGATCAACAATGCCGGGGTCAATGTGTTCTCGACGCCGCTCGAGGCGACCGAGGAAGAGTGGAACCGCAACTTCGACGTCAACGTCAAGGGAGCCTGGAACTGCAGCAAGGCGGTGCTGCCGGGCATGATCGCGAGCGGCGGCGCCATCCTCAACATCGCCTCGACGCACAGCTTCACCATCATCCCGCACACCTTCCCCTATCCGGTCGCCAAGCACGCGCTGCTCGGCCTGACCAAATCGCTGGCACTCGAATATGCGGCGCAAGGCGTGCGCGTGAACGCGCTGGCGCCGGGCTATGTCGAGACGCAGAAGGCGATCGATTACTGGAACAGCTTTGCCGATCCAGCCACAGCACGCGCCAACACCATGGCGCTGCACCCCGGCGGCCGCATCGCCACGGCGCACGAGATCGCGCTTGCCGCGGTGTTCATGATTTCCGACGAGTGCCCGTTCATGAACGCGGCCACGCTCGTCGTCGACGGTGGACTGAGCCAGCTCCAGCATCCCGCCTGAACGCCGGAAAGACCATGACCAAGAGACGATCGCAGCACTGGTTCGGCGGGCTGGGCAAGGATGCCTTCATCCACCGCAGCTGGATGAAGAACAACGGCCTGCCCGATGATGCCTTCGACGGCCGTCCGGTGATCGGCATCTGCAACACATTCTCCGAATTCACGCCTTGCCACGTGCATTTCCGTGCTCTGATCGAGCACATCAAGGCCGGCGTGCTGGAAGCCGGCGGCCTGCCGCTCGAATTCCCGGTCTTCTCTTGCGGCGAGTCCAATCTGCGGCCGACGGCGATGCTGTTTCGCAACCTCGCCTCGATGGATGTCGAGGAGGCGATCCGCGGCAACCCGATGGACGGCGTCGTGCTGATGGCCGGCTGCGACAAGACCACGCCATCGCTGGTCATGGGCGCGGCCTCTTGCGATCTGCCGTCGATCGTTATTTCCGGCGGGCCGATGCTCAATGGCCGCTTCCAAGGCCGCGAAATCGGTTCCGGCACCGATGTGTGGAAGTTTTCGGAAGACGTTCGCGCCGGCGTGATGAGCGAGCAGGATTTCGCCAATGCCGAGAGCGCCATGTCGCGCTCACCCGGTCACTGCATGACCATGGGCACGGCCTCGACCATGGCCTCGATGGTCGAGGCGCTCGGCCTGGCGCTGCCGGGCAACGCCGCCTATCCGGCAGTCGATGCACGCCGCAGCCGCATCGCCCGCATGACCGGACGGCGCATCGTCGAGATGGTCAATGAGGATCTGCGCCTGTCGGCTATCCTCACCAGACAAGCCTTCGCCAACGCGATCCGCATCAATGGCGCGATCGGCGGCTCGACCAATGCGGTCGTGCATCTGCTGGCAATCGCCGGCCGCGTCGGCACCGAGCTGACGCTGGACGATTGGGACAGATATGGCCGCGATGTGCCGACCATCCTCGACCTGATGCCGTCCGGCCGTTTCCTGATGGAGGATTTCTGCTACGCCGGTGGCATTCCGGCCGTCATGAAGGAGATGGCCGATCTGCTTGATCTCGACGCGCTGACCGTCACCGGCAAGAGCGTGTGCGAGAACATCAGTGACGCCCAAAACTACAATCCGGAGGTGATCCGCCCGCGCGACAAGGCGCTGACATCGCACGGCGGCATCGCGGTGCTGCGCGG
The DNA here is from genome assembly GCF_003998575.1 of Mesorhizobium sp. M7A.F.Ca.CA.001.10.2.1. NCBI lineage: Bacteria > Pseudomonadati > Pseudomonadota > Alphaproteobacteria > Hyphomicrobiales > Phyllobacteriaceae > Mesorhizobium > Mesorhizobium sp. M7A.F.Ca.CA.001.10.2.1. Next base: position 17,825 of record NZ_RZQY01000014.1, read on the forward strand.
CAATCTGGCGCCCGACGGCGCCATTATCAAGCCGTCCGCCGCCTCGCCAGCGCTGATGAAGCATCGCGGCCGCGCCGTCGTCTTCGAGGACATCGACGACTACAAGGCGCGCGTCGACGATCCCTTGCTGGACATCGACGATGCGTCGATCATGGTGCTGAAGAATTGCGGGCCGAAAGGCTATCCTGGCATGGCCGAAGTCGGCAACATGGCGCTGCCTCGGAAGCTGCTGAAGCAAGGCGTCCGCGATATGATCCGCATCTCCGACGCCCGCATGTCCGGTACCGCCTTCGGCACTGTCGTTCTGCATGCCGCACCCGAAGCCGCTATCGGCGGCCCGCTGGCGCTGGTCAGGAGCGGCGACTTCATCGAGCTCGATGTCGAAGCGAGGAAGCTGCATCTCGACGTGTCGGAACAGGAGTTGGCGCGGCGTCGTGAATCCTGGCTACCGCCCGTCCCGGCGATGCGCGGCGGCTATCAAGGCCTCTACGTCGACCATGTCCTGCAGGCGGATCGTGGCGCCGACCTCGACTTTCTCGTCGGAAGCCGTGGCCATGCCATTCCACGCGAAAGCCATTGAGGTACGCGTGACAAAATTCAAACCAGATGATTTCCACGGTATTCACGCCATTCTCTACGCGCTCTTTGACGTGAACGAACAGCTGGACCGCGCGGCGATGCGTCGGCAGGTCGAGATCTGCCTCGCGACCGGCGTGCACGGCATGGCGGCGCTCGGCCTGGCAACGGAAGTCGCCTAGCTGACCGAGGCCGAGCGTCGGACGATCATGGACTGGACGGCGGAAGACACCGCAGGAAAAGTGCCGCTCGCCTTCACCATCTTCGGTTCTTCTGTGGCTGAGCAGGTGGCGCAGGTTCGCCATGCCGAAAGCGTCGGAGCGGATTGGGTGATCCTGCAGCCGCCGCCAGCCGGATCCTATGGTGCGCCGGAATACATCAAGTTCTTCGGCCGCGTCGCCGAGGCGACCGACCTGCCGGTGGCGATCCAGAACGCGCCGGCCTTTTTCGGGCGCGGCCTGTCATCGGACGAAATCCGCGAACTCGTCACGCTGCATCCCAACATAAGGCTGATCAAGGGCGAAGGTCCGGTCACCGACATCGCCGGGCTGATCGAGCGCACCGAAGGCCGGATACCGGTTTTCAACGGACGCGGCGGCCTGGAACTGATCGACAATTTCCGCATCGGTTGCCGCGGCATGATCCTGGCGCCGGATTGCGCCGACTATGCCGTGCGCGCCTATCATGCGTTCCGCGCCGGAGACGAAGTCACGGCCGAGGCTGAATATGCAAGAATATTGCCGGCTGCCGTCTTCGTCATGCAAGGCATCGAGAGCCTGGTCTGTTACGGCAAGCGGCTGTTCGGCGCCCGCGCCGGCATCCCGGTACATGACCGGGCTCCGGCGATGCGGCCAGGCGAGCCTGGCCTCGCAATGGTGGAGCGCTTTGCGATTGGTCTGGGTCGGTTGCCTGGCTGAACGGCAACTGCCTTTCAGTAGGTCGTCCGTCCACCCGACAGGTCGAACGTGGAGGCGGTTGTAAAGCTGTTCTCCTTGGAGACGAGCCAGGCGACCATCGCCGCGGCTTCGTCAACCTCCAGCAGGCGGCCGCGCGGAATGCGCGAGCGCATATATTCGATGTGCTCCGGCGTCAGTTGTTCGAGGATGCGCGTCTGTGCCGTGGCCGGCGAGATGCAGTTCACGGCGATGTCGTACTGCGCCAGTTCCTTGCCGAGCGACTTGGTCAAGCCGATGACCGCCGCCTTCGAGGCTGAATAGGCGGAGGCGTTGGGGTTGCCTTCCTTGCCGGCCACCGAAGCGATGTTGACGATCCGTCCGTAATTGCGCTCCTTCATTCCGGGAACCACGGCGCGATTGACGTAGAACGTACCGTTTACGTTGACGTCGATGACCTTCTTCCACGTCTCGATGTCGTAGACGTCGAGCGGGGCGGCCGGGCCGGCAATTCCGGCGGAATTGACCAGAATGGAAATCTTGCCGGCCAGCTCTTCGGTCCTGGCGCGCGCCGCGTCCACCGACGCCCAATCGGCGACGTCCACGGTCTCCGTCGTGGCGGCGCTGCCGAGTTCCTTCTTGGCGGTTTCGAGGCGGGCCTCATCGAGGTCCCACAAGGTTACCGTCGCGCCGGAGGCGACGAAACGTCTGGCCATCGCAAAGCCGAGGCCCTGGGCGCCGCCGGTGACCACAGCGTGCTGGCCGTCAAGATCGATCCTGTTCATGTCGAGCGGTTCTTTCCGTTTGAGCTACTTCCGGGATAAAGGCCGGCCTGCGCAGGCGGGCGATATCGCTACATGGTTGCGCCAAGGCTCCATGGCACGAACTCGTTGTCGCCATAGCCGAGCGCTTCCGACCTGGTGCGCCCGCCGGATGCGACGCGCAGGATCTCGGCGAAGATTTCCTCGCCCTTCTCGGCCAGCGAGACGCCGTCCAGTATGTCTCCGCAATTGATGTCCATGTCCTCGCGCATCTGCTCGAAGATAAAGGTGTTGGAGGCAAGCTTGATCGAGGGCGTCGGCTTGCAGCCGAAGGCCGAACCGCGGCCGGTGGTGAAGCACAATATGTTGGCGCCGCCGGCGACCTGCCCGGTGGCCGAGACCGGATCGTAGCCAGGCGTATCCATGAAGACGAGGCCGCGCTCGTTGATCGGCTCGGCATATTCCAGCACTGCGCGCAGATTGGTGGTGCCGCCCTTGGCGGAGGCGCCGAGCGATTTCTCCAGGATGGTCGTCAGCCCACCCAGCTTGTTGCCGGGCGAAGGGTTGTTGTTCATCTCCATGTCGTGCCTGGCGGTATAATCCTCCCACCAGCGGATGCGCTCGATCAGCTTTTCACCCACCGCGCGGCTCTCGGCGCGCAAGGCGAGAAGATGTTCGGCGCCATAGATTTCGGGCGTCTCCGAGAGCACGGCCGTGCCGCCTTGCCCGACAAGCAGGTCCACCGCAGCACCCAGTGCCGGATTGGCGCTGATGCCGGAGTAACCGTCCGATCCGCCGCATTGCAGTGCTAGCACCAGTTCGGAGGCTGGTTGCGGCGTCCTTTCGGCGGCGTTCACCGTAGGCAGCATGTCGACGATCGCCTTAACGCCGGCCTCGACTGTCTTTCGCGTGCCGCCGGTTTCCTGGATCGTCATCGTGCGGAAAATCGTGCTCTCCTCGATGTTGTACGACTGCATCCAGCGCGGAATCTGGAACGCTTCGCAGCCGAGCCCGACCATCAGCACGCCGCCGACATTGGGGTTCGTGGCAAAGCCCCATTGCGTGCGCTTCAGCAGGTCGTAAGCGGGACCCTTGGTGTCGATGCCGCAGCCAGTGCCGTGGACGAGTGCGATGATGCCGTCGATATTGGGATAGTCGCGCAGGATGCCAGACCGGTTGACCTCGTCGGTGATGAACCGGGCGACGCTGGCAGAGCAATTCACTGACGTCAGGACGGCGATGAAGTTGCGCGTGCCGACCTTGCCGCTCGGCCGACGGTAACCCATGAAGGTGGCCCGCTCGGCCTCGGCAACGATCTCGGTTTGCCTGGTATTGGTGCCGAAGACGTAGTCGCGTTCGAAATTGCGCAGATACACATTGTGCTCGTGAACCCAGTCGCCGGCGACGATGGGTTCCCGCGCAAAGCCAATGGTCTGGCCGTATTTCACGATCGGGTCGTCCGAGCCGATGTCGCGCAGGGCCATCTTATGCCCGCGCGGTATGCGCGCCTTCGCTGCCACGTCCCCGGCTTTGTCGCCGATCTTCAACGGATCGACCGCCAGAAGAATGTTGTCTGTATCCGACAGCTTGATGAACCGTGCCATGACCCAAACTCTGAAAAGGCTCTCCCCGACAAGGAGCGTCGAGAGGCAAAAGTGATTTGGAATACTAATATAATAGAATGTCAGTGGTCAAGGTGCGGTTGCGAAAGGCCTGGACTGCAGGGCGTTGCGGCGGATCGGTCAGGTGAGTGGCGTGCGATGAGAGCGCCTTGCGGCGCAGTTTGAGGGCGGCAAACGGCTGGATGAAACAACGGATCGCCGCCCGGCCGGGACACGGTCAGTCGAGATGGAAGACCTCTTCCATCGCCGCCCACCATTCGCCGTCGGCGCGCGTCGGCAGTGGCGTCTGCATGGGGTCGCACAGCTCCCACCATTTGCGCATCGCCGGCGACTCGCCCATTCGCGCCGCATCCTTGGCGAAGTCGCTGCCGTGATACTCCCAGCAGGCGAACAGAAGGTTCTCCGGTTCGCGCAGGAAGATCGAATAGTTGCGGATGTTGGCGCCGCTGATGACCTCGAGGACGTCGGGCCAGACAGCGGCGTGGACGCGCCTGTAGTCCGCGATCGCCTCTGCTTTCACGCCGATACAAAGTCCCATTCTTTGCATGCCGGTGGCTCGCAGGGCTTCAGTCGAGAAGGTCGGCGGCGACTTCGAGCGTGTTGCGGAACGACGTCTCGAGATGGTGTTCCATCGCTTGCGCCGCACCCTCGGCGTCGTGGCGCTTCAGCGCGTCGAAAATGGCCTCGTGCTGCTCGATCGTCTGTTCGCCATAGCCCGGCTTGGGGATGGCGAGATAGCGGCCGCGATCCATCTGTGCCTTTGAGATGTCGACGGCTCTCCAGATCATCGGCAGGCCGCAGATCTCGGCGATGGTGCGGTGAAAGACATCGTCGAGCTGTATCGCGGTGGCATATCTGCCTCGCGATATGGCGAGCCGGTGCGCCGCCATGTTGTCTTCCAGCAATTCGCTGGCGGCCGGTGTGAACTTGGCGGCCGCGCGTCGGGCGCTCTCCATCTCCAGTGCCCGCCGAATGACATAGGCTTCTTCCAGGTCGGCCCGGCTGATCGGAGCGACATAGGTGCCGGTCTGTGCCAAGATCTTGACCAGGCCCTCGTCGCTGATGCGCTTGACCGCTTCGCGCACCGGGGTGCGCGACACCCCCAGGGCCTCCGCGATGGCGACTTCGTTGATGACCTCTCCCGGCTTCAGCTGCCCGACGACGATCAGGTTGCGGATCTTGTGGTAGATCTGATCGCGGAGCGGAAGAGCCCGATTGAGCGTCGAAGGATCCAGGTCCATTGCAAATCCGTATCTTCGTTCACCAGAAATGGCCAGATAATACTAGAATGTCAATCGGAACGCATCCAATGGAAGCGGTCGGGTGTCGGTGGACACGATGTTCATAACGACCGCCGGAAATCCACCTTGCCAGAACTATTATATTAGTGCAATAGTCATCATCCGCGGTGAGAAATTCAACCGCAACCGAGAGCCTGGACTGAGTCGCGTGTTCAAAAGCCCGGACGTTCAAGCCAGTTCGAAGAGGGGTCGAGCTGTGTTGAAGCAGCTATTATACTAAAATATCGATGGCCGATACCGAGGACGATCGGCCGGCCGCCAGGAGGAACCTAGCCAGATATGACTGTCGCCGCCGATTGCGCCTTGGACATGCGAGGCATCAGCAAGACGTTCCCGGGCGTGAAGGCTCTGTCCAACGTCAATTTCGCCGTGAAATTCGGCACCGTTCATGCGGTCGTGGGTGAGAACGGCGCCGGCAAATCGACGCTCATGAAAGTGCTCAACGGGTCCTACGCACCCACCAGCGGCGCAATCAGGGTCGGCGGCGCCGAAGTGCGCATGCGCCGGCCCGCCGATGCCCAGGCGCTGGGCATCCGCATGGTGCATCAGGAAATCAATCTGGTCCCCGACCTGAGCGTCGCCGAAAACGTCTATCTCGGCCGCATGCCGGGCAAGTGGACCTTTCTGCGCAAGGGCGAGATGATCCGGGCTGCAGCCGCCGTCCTCGATGAGCTCGGAGCGGCCATCAACCCGCGTGAACGGCTCGGCAACCTGTCGATCAGCCAGCAGCAGCTCGTCGAGATCGCCAAGGCCTACGCGGCGCAGCCCAGGATCATCGTCCTGGACGAACCGACATCCAGCCTCAGCGAGCATGAGACGGCGGCGTTGTTCCGGATCTTGCGCAAGATGCGCGATGACGGAATCGCCATCATCTATATCAGCCACCGACTGAAGGAGGTGCTCGAAATTGCCGACGAGGTGACTGTGCTGCGCGACGGATCAATGATCGAGACGCGGCCGATCGAAGGCATAAATGCCGCTCACATGATCAGGCTGATGGTCGGTCGCGAAGTCAGCAATGTCTTCCCGAAAAGCCCGGCCGAGATCGGCAAGTCGGTGCTGCGCGTCGAACGCATCAGCGACGGCGCGCGCTTCCGCGATGTCAGCTTCGATGTACGCGCCGGCGAGATACTGGGCTTGACCGGGCTGGTGGGCGCTGGCCGCACCGAGGTCGCCCGCGCGATCTTCGGCCTGTCGCGGCTTGTCGAAGGCACAGTCAGCGTCAACGGACGCGAGGTCTCGATCAACTCGCCATCCCAGGCGGTCAGGGCAGGCATTGCCTATGTTCCGGAAGATCGCAAGGGCGACGGCGTCGTGCCTGGAATGTCGATCCGGGAAAACATCAGCCTGCCCATACTGCGCCGCCTGAGCCGTTTCGGGCGCATCAGCCGCAGCGCCGATCACGCGCTTGCCGCGGACTCGGTCAAGCAGTTTTCGATTTCACCGCCCGACGGCGAACGGCGCATCAGCCTTCTGTCGGGCGGTAACCAGCAGAAGACGGTCATCGCCAAATGGCTTGCCGCCAAGCCCCTGGTCTTGATCCTCGACGAGCCGACGCGGGGCGTCGACGTCGGCGCCAAGGCCGAGATCCACCACATCATTGGCCAGCTCGTCGCAGGCGGCATGGCGGTGGTGATGATCTCCTCGGAACTGCCCGAAATCCTTGGCGTCTGCGACCGCGTGGTGGTGATGCGCGATGGACACGCCTCCGAGCCTCTCCTGCGCAGCGAATTGAGCGAGGAACGCATCATGGCGCTGGCCACGGGGGAGGAGATGGCGTGACCGAAGCGGCCATGGAGATCGGCGGTGTGAACCGCAACGACCGCTTCACGCGTGGCAGCAGGCTTATCGGTGTCCTGTCGAAGGCGGGGCTGGCCTTCGCCATCCTCGCCGTGATGCTCTACGGCTCCTTCGTCAGCCCCGCCTTCTTCACATCAGGCAATTTGCTCAACGTCCTGACCTCGATGTCCATCGTCGGCATCGTCGTCGTCGGCATGACCTTCGTGCTCGTGGTCGGCGGCCTGGCCGACCTCTCGGTGCCGGCCACCATCGCCTGCGGCGCCATCCTGTCGCTCGGGCTGCAGCCGATGATCGGGCCGCTGCCCGCCTTCGTCCTGGCCGTCGGCCTTGCCGGCCTCATAGGCCTGCTCAACGGCGTCCTGGTCGGCTATGTCGGCATCAACCCCATCATTGCCACGCTCGGCATTGGCACGATCGGACTGGGCATCGTCCAGGCGGCTGTCGGCGGGGTCATCGTCTATGGCAGCAATCCCGCCTCCGCCGAGTTCGCCAAGGGCCGGCTGTTCGGCATTCCAGTCGTGGTGCTGATCTTCCTGGTCATTGCTCTTGTCGGCCATTTCGTGCTGTCCCGCTCCTTCTGGGGCAGATGGACGCTTGCCACCGGCGGCAATTACAGCGCCGCCGAGGCAAGTGCGGTTCCGGTGCAGGCCGTGAAGGCTGGCGCCTTCGTGATCACAGCACTCGCTTCCGGCATCAGCGGCGGCCTGCTCGGGCTGACGCTGCAGAGCGCGCGGCCGCTCATCGGCGGCGGCTACGAATTCAGTGCCATCACGGCGGTGGTGGTCGGCGGCGTGTCGATCGTCGGCGGCTTCGGATCGGTGCCACGGGCCATCGCCGGCCTCATCTTCGTGCAACTGTTGACCAACGTCATGGTGCTCGACGGTGTGCGCACGCCGATACAGGGTTTCGTGCTCGGCATCCTGATCGTCGGTGCCGTTGGCATGGATGCGGCGCTGCGCAAGCGGGGCGTGTCGTGATGCGTTTTCTTTCGCTTGTCTCGCAGTATCGCGTCGTCGTCATTCTCGGCCTGACGCTTGTCATTTCCGCGCTGGTGGTCCCCGGCTACCTCTCGGCATCGACCCTCGGCCTCGGCCTCGACCGGGCGGCGACAATCGGCCTGATCGCGATCGGCCTGACGGTGCTTTTGATATCGGGCCAGATCGACCTCTCCGGTGGCGCGGTGTTTGCCCTGGCCGGCATCGTATCGGTCATCCTGCAGCGAGAGATCGGCATTCTCCCTGCGGCGATCGTCGGCATCCTGGTCGGTACCTTGGCA